>JACMQJ010000411.1 GCA_014377055.1 Candidatus Sericytochromatia bacterium | reverse complement strand
CTTTATCCTAATATTAGGTTATAGAATAGATAACTTTTAGTTAAGTTAAGAGGTTAAAAGCTTATATTTTAATTAGTGTTTACCATATTTTTTTTCGATACTATCTACAAATTCTTTTGATCTTTTTAAATCAAATTTTTTGACTAGTCTAACTAATTTTATTGCTTCAATTTTCTAATATTTTATAGAAATTTTTCATAATCAAGATTATTATGTCCATTTTATACTTTCTTTTGTTTTGAATATTAGATTTAAGAGCCCTCGTCTTTGAAGGCTTTATTATTAGTCTAAAATAATAACATTAATCTCCTAGAGAAACTCCAAGATAACGAGCAACATGAATTGAGTCGCAATCAAGAGGTACTGATTTCATTCCTTTAATTACATCTTCTATTGGAATTGTTTTAACAATAGGAGGATCCAAGGCAACCATAACATTAATCTTTCCTTCCAATAATGTCTGAATGGCTGCTGCACCAAATCTCAGTCCAAGTAGACGATCAAATGATGATGGGCTTCCACCACGTTGTAAATGACCTAAAACTAGTGAACGTGTTTCTTTACCAGTTATTCTAGCAATTTCTTTTTCTACATACTTGGCAACTCCACCAAGAAGGGGTTCACGTCTACCAATAATATTTTCATCTTGAACTATCAAGCCACCATTTTTTGGATATGCACCCTCAGCACATACTACAATTGAATAATGTCTACCAGCAGCTTCACGGGAATATATTTTCTCACAAACTTTTTCTATATCAAATGGTATTTCTGGAATCAATATTGCATGAGCCGAGCCAGCCAAACCTGAGTTGAGAGCAAGCCATCCTGCATATCTACCCATTACTTCAACAACCATTACTCTCTCATGAGATTCAGCAGTTGAATGTAATTTATCTATAGCGTCAGTTGCGGTTGTTACAGCAGTATCAAATCCGAATGTAACGTCAGTACCGATCATATCATTATCAATGGTTTTTGGCACTCCAATTATTGGCATACCTTTTTGAATAAAACTATGAGCAATACGATGTGAACCATCACCACCAATAGTGATGAGTGCATCAAATTTTAGTTTTCTAAAATTTTCAACGGCTCTATCAGAAATATCAACCATTTCAATTCCATTTTTACCTTCCATCGGAAAATTAAATGGATCTCCCTTATTGGCTGTTCCAAGAATTGTTCCACCCAAATGAGTTATACCTCTAACTCTGTCTTTGGTTAACTGTATAAGGTACTTTGAATCAAGTAAACCACGATAACCATGTCTTATTCCATAAACTTCCCAACCTTGTCTAAGAGCTGCAAGTGTTGCAGCTCTTATAACTGCATTTAATCCAGGAGCATCGCCACCACCTGTATTAATAGCTATTTTTTTTATTTTTGAAGGATCTATTGTGTCCATTTTTTCCTCATAAATTATAATAAAATCTTATACATTCACTAAATTATAATATAGGTCATGCCTAATGATAAATTTTTGGCTAAAATTATAAAACTTAGTAAAGTTTGATAGATATATTATTTAAAAATTTCGATATTGTTGTTAGAATG
>JACMQJ010000410.1 GCA_014377055.1 Candidatus Sericytochromatia bacterium | reverse complement strand
TCTAATAATCTCTCTGAAACAACTTTTAGATCTTTTTGAAAAATAGCTAATTTAAAATTTTCTACTTTTAAAACATATTTTTTTAGAATTTCATCTCTGGTAATTAATTTGATTAACTCATCATTTTTAGTCATACTAAAAACAAGCATACTTCTATTTTCTTTGAGCAAATCAGATTTTAAGATAAGCTCATCAAAAAATTGTCTCCATAATGGGTTGAGGATTGAACTGACTTGTTCCTTGAATGACTCTATCTTATCAAGAATATCTTTTTTAGTTTTGCAATCAGACAAAAATGATTTATAAGTAACTCTAAATGTTTTTTGATTTAATTCTTCGGAAAACTTTCTCATCAATATTGATTTAATTCTATCTTCAATAGAAAATTTAATGATTAGATTATCATCATCAAGAGATATTTCACACTTTTCTTTTTTACTCTCATACAAATATTCTTTTTGATTACCAATAATAAAATTACCTAATTTTGTTAATTTTACATATTTTAAAGTTTGACATGGATAAAACATATTTTTTATTATGGGTTCTTGATAAGCAATATCAATTAAACCAAAAGAGGCAAACAAAAATAAACTTGATTTTATTATTGGTCTAATTAAGCCTTCTTTAAATGCTCTTTCAGTGTCCATATACTCAGTAACACCATTACTTGTAAAGCATAAATTTCTAGCATCTCTCTGTGATAATATTTCAAGATTAAGCTTTTTTGATTGGGCATATTCAAAAATATCATCAAAAGCAACCCATTGTTCAAGAGGTAGGCATTTTAGAATATTAAACATTTCTAAATGAAAAGAATTATTTTTTACTTTATCACCACCAGATTTAATAAAAGCAGTTGAAAAGTTGAGATAAGTCAAAAGATTAAATGATAAATATTTTGTTTTATAATCCAGATAGTTTTTGAATAAAGCTTGTATTATTTGCAATGGTGATTTGAATAGAGGATCAATTTTTGTACAAGCAAGAAAATTAAAAATTAATTCTGTTTTAACTGAATCTATTTTTTTATCCTTTTCTTGAAAAAACTCGTCTATACCAGAATCTTTCCTAATATTATTAATTGATGTTTTAGATATTCTTTCAAATTTATCAAATGAAATATCCTTATTTTTGAGATGAAAATAATAATTATTAATATCATCCAAGATCTTTCCTTCATTTTCATAAGTTAATAATCCACTCTCAAGAGTGCTTGATTTGATTAACTCATGTTTATGTGTAAGGCTAGTGTAAGGAACTATATGATTTCTCAAAACACTTTTAATAGGCATAGGTAATTCAATAAAATAATCACCAAACTTAGACTTTACCACAAATAAAGACATAATGATACCAAAGTCTGAACTAGGATTTGTTACATTAAAAAAGACTCTTTCATCTAGTCTTTTAGACATTTGTTGTTGGCTGATTGGCTCATCATCAAAAATAACTTCATTAAAAATTTTTTGGAGAATAATAGGTAAGAGCTTAAAAAATTTATTGAATAAAAATTTATCATAAAATACTATAGTTAAAAGCTTTAGTAAGTATTCTCTAGTATATTTATTAGTTTTAAAGCTATGAACTTGTTCATAAAAAGAATAATTACTTGGTATGCTTAATTCAACTTTATTGAGATATTTTTTATATAGTTCAAGTAAAGAATTACTAGGATAGTTCAGTGAAATTGAGTTTATAAAATCGTCAGTTAATTCCATAATATTTAATCTATGATCCCGACATAACCAAATTCTTCAAGACGTTTTCTTACTCTACTTAAATCTTTTTTATCAATCGCTATTTGAAAATTTTCTACTTTTAAAATATTTTTCTTCAATACTTCATCTTTTAAAATTAGGTCAATCAACTCTTGATCTTTTCTAAGCTTATAAACTATCATTCCTTCTGATTTTTCTAAAGCTACACTTTTTTTAACTATTTCTTTAAAAAAATTATCCCATATTCTGGGGTAATCTTCAGATACTTCTTGTTTAAACAGTGTTATTTTTTTCTTAATATCTTCTGGATTATTACATTCATTTAAAAAAGATGAATAATCTACCTTATAAATATTGTCACTGATTTGGGCGGCAAATGTTTTTAAGAACATTGTCTTTAATTTGTTCTTACCTGATATATTGATCATTAATTCATTTTCATCAAGGATAATAGCAGCATCTTTTTTAGATGATATATCTGATTCAAAAGATTTAGTTAAGCCAATAATATAAGCACCAAGTGC
>JACMQJ010000409.1 GCA_014377055.1 Candidatus Sericytochromatia bacterium | reverse complement strand
ATCCTTGCAAGCATAATGATAAAGCAATTCCCATTGATTAATTGAATTTAGCTTTAATGCACCTGCATCAACATCATATTTTAAAACCTGATGAAGCGTAATACTTCTAAAAGTATTTTTTAATAAGGTTAATTGCTTTTGGAGTATTGAGATTAAACCAGAGTTTTTTTCACGATAAAAGGTTTTAACCGATAAAATAACATTTTGCTTACTATGATAAAAATCATAAATAGTAGGTACCTCAGATTTAAATTTATTAAAATCATGATAAACAGATAGGTTTTGAATATTTTGGTCAAAACCTCCAACATATTTTGGCTTTATACCTATATTGTACAATGCTTGCTTAACATGATTTTCTTTAAACTCTCTTTTTTGCCATGCAGCTGTAATCAAAAGAACTTTTTTGGAATCTCTAACTTTGGAATCACTATGATTTGATGCCAGAATACGATCCTGAAACTTATCAATAAAATCAGTTTCAAAAACTATATTTCCATTAAATAATATTGTTCCCTTCATTTGACTCTCTTTACTTAGTTTTTTCTAATGCTTTTTTTTCTAAATAACTATCATAATTTTCATTATAAATAGTTATTTTTTTATCGCTAATTTCAAATATTTTATTACAAGTACGAGCAATAAAGTCACGATCATGAGAAATTACAATAAATGTTTCAGGAAATTCTTTTAAGGCTTCGATTAAAACTTCTTTGGAAGGTATATCAAGATGATTGGTTGGCTCATCCATCAAAATAAGATTGGTAGGGCTTAAGAGCATTTTTGCCATTGCTAAACGACTTTTTTCACCACCACTTAATAATCCAACTTCGTTAAAAACTCGTTCATTTCTAAATAAAAATCTTGCAAGTAATGCTCTAACTTGTGTCAAGCTATAATCAGGAACCATATCGTAAATTTCATCAAGAATAATATTTTCCATATTTAACTTTTCGGCTTGATTTTGAGCAAAATATCCAAGATTAACATTATGACCAAATTCAATAATTCCTGACGTAGCTTGCTCTTCACCAATTAACATTTTCATCAGAGTGGTTTTACCAACTCCATTACCACCTAAGATAGCAATTTTATCGCCACGCTCAATTAGTATTTCTTGATTAACAGTAAATATTTCACGTCCATTAAAACTTTTTTGTAAATCATTTAATCTAAGCACCGTTTTACCTGATGCTGGTGGATTTGGGAATCTAAAATAAATTGTCTGTTCATTCTTTGGCAATTCAATTTTTTCAATTTTGTCCATCATTCTTTCTCTACTTTTTGCTTGACTAGAACGATGAGCACTTGCTTTAAATCTATCAACAAAAGTTTGCATTTTCTTCAATTCTTTTTCTTGACGATCATGTGCTGAGGCAAGGCTTTCGTTGTTTCTTTCTTTTAAAACTTCAAAAGTAGAATAATTACCAGGATAATCACTCAAAGTTGCATTTTGTAGCTCAGTTATTCTAGTAACAACATTATCCAAAAACCTACGATCATGAGATACAAGTATTACAGCACCTTCATAAGCTTTTAAATAACTTTCTAACCATTCAATAGCTTCTATATCAAGATGATTGGTCGGCTCATCAAGTAATAATAAATTTGGTTTTTCTAACAATAACTTTGCTAAAGCTATTCGCATCTGCCAGCCACCACTAAAATCGCCTATTGGTCTTTCTACATCTGAATCACTAAATCCCAAACCTTTTAGAACCTTAAACATATCTCTTTCGAGAGTATCAGCATTTTGTCTGTCTAATTCTTCAAGTAAATATGAATATCTTTCAACCAAAACACCAAGTTTATCATCTTCAGTGACAACTTGCATTTGCTCTTCAACTCGATTAAGTTCTTCTTCCATAGCAAATATTTCAGGAAATGTATTTTTTACTTCATCAATCAAAGTTCTTTTGTTAAATACAGGTAATTCTTGACTAAGATAAGTAATACTTGTCCCTGGAGCAACATACATACTTCCTTCATCAAATTGTTCTTCTTTGACTAGTACTTTCATTAAAACTGATTTACCAGAGCCATTAGCTCCTATTAATCCTACTTTGTCAGTTGGACTGATAAACCAGTTTACATTTTCTAAAACTTGTTGATGTGAAAAATCTACAGAGAGATCGGTTAATTTAATCATTTTATCTACTACGCACTAAGCTAGGATTAAAGGAAATCCAAAAAATATTATCCTGTTATTCTAACTCATACCTTAAACTGGTTAATTAAAAAAGAAAAATTATATATAAAAATTAAAGTATGTTTTTATAGTTTATCAGAAAGAGGTAAAAAACTTATATTTAGATATTATCAATCCAGCTTAAATCAACTTTACTAAACACATCAACTCTTTTTTTCTTTAGTTTACTTGTTTTTTCTATAGTAGTATCATTTGTACCGAACTTTTGATCAAGCTGATTTTTATATTCACTTATTTCTCTTAAAGCAGCTTCAAATTCTTCCATATTGGCATATCTTTTTTCTTTATCTTTTTCCATTGCTTTAGATAAAATATGAGCCAAACTTTCAGGTAAATTTGAATTTATCTTATTTATTGGTATAGGTATTTCGTTTAAAATATTCATTATTACTTGGCGTATATCTTGTCCGTTTGTTGGTAATATAGAAGTTAATATTTGATAAAGTGAAACAGCAAAAGAATACATGTCAGTTCTGCCATCAACTGAATCAGGAGATTGTAGTTGGTCTGGTGGAGTATATCCAACATTTTCCTTAATTATAAACTTGACTCTAATTTTATTAAGAATTCAATAATAAACTCAATTATTGAAGAAACTCCAACAATTAATCTTAATAGTCTTAAAAATCAATTGGGTAAGTTTTATAAGCAATTTAATGATATTAAAACTTTTAATTTACATCTTCGATCTGCCAATAATATAACTGGTATTTATACAAAGTTAATAGAAATGGATACTAAGAAAAAAGAGTTAGCATCTATGCTAGGCTATAAAGTTAATAATGCTAGCTTAGAAAGGATACAACTTACTCCAGTTATAAAAGGTTTAGATTCACAAATTAAATTTTTAGATGAAGAAGTCATCAACTCTACAAATAAATTTAATAAATTATACAAAACTTAAGGCTTAAAATACTGATAACCTTGTTTTTGCAGTTTAATAACTTCCCAAGCTCCAGATGGAACTACACTAAAGCCAGTTAGTAAATTATCTTTTGTTAGTTTCATTTGTTTCATTGTATTATTACATGCCAAAAACTTTATATTTTTATCAGTTGTATATTTAGATAAAACATCCGAGAAATTTTCAGGTGAATCTTTTGTAAAATATTTCATTGAAAGACCAAAAACAACTACATTAATTAATAATTCCTGCTTTTCATTCTTTGCAGTTTCTAACATATTTTTAAGGTTTTTAAATCCACTTTCAATTATTTTATGATCTTTATCATTAACCTGAAAAACTACTTTTATAATATCTGGTTTTGAAAAAGAATTTACAGGTAATAATACAAATAAAAAACTTAATGCAAAGGTTAATAATGGTAATAATTTAAAAATATACTTTTTCATTTTAATTTCACCCAGACAATAATAATATTACAATTTATCAAATACTTAGTAAGTAATTAAATATTAGTCAACAGTATACCAAAAGAACTACTTGACAGCTACAACTATATCTAATGCGTGGTTTTGAGTTTTAATATATCATAGGTATTTGTTATGAACTGATTAGAGTCAATAATCTTTCTTTTTATTTTTCCAATAGTATTTCCATATTTTTCTTTTAGAGATGATAAATAATTATATGTTTGAAAAACCATGAATAAGTGCATGATAATAGAACCTTTAGAAGTGCTTTGACAATCTCTTAATCCGAGACTCTGACTTCAATCTCTAAATACGACTTAAATTTTCCATCTTTGCTTTTTAGCTTTTAATATTTTTCTTGCAGAAAGTTCTAAATTTGTACTTACAATTTAAAAAAGCCCTTTTTCTTGATTATTATATTTTCTTTTTACTATTAAAATCTTACATAAACCATATATATCACTCTCAACTATTATTGATTTAGCATATAGCTGTTCTTTAGGGTAATATCTAAAACTATTTTTGTTAATTTTAGTTGTATGCTCTTTAAGTTGAAAATCGCCCCATTTACTATCTCGTCTTGGTTTTGAGATAAATTCAACTTCTTTATATCTCTTAAAAAATTAACAATTTGCTCATGAAAAAATGACTATCTGCCCTTACACCTTTTATAATTTTATATTTTAGATAGTTATTTAATAATTGAATGCTTTTATTAATCATATCAGGTCTGGTTTCTAATTTTTTAACACCTATAACTCTTGTTACTTCATTTTTTAT
>JACMQJ010000408.1 GCA_014377055.1 Candidatus Sericytochromatia bacterium | reverse complement strand
TTTCATTTTGACTATTTATCAAATTATTCGCATTATTAAAAATATAATCAGTAAAATTTATTAAATCTTTTAAGGATAGACCAGCAAAAATATCATCATTAATATTTTCAAGTATTGAACTAAAAATCTTACCAGCAGCAAGTGAATGATCTTTGATTCCCTTTTCTTGCCTCTGTAACACTTTGACACCTGAGGCAGTTAATTTTATTAGTGCTTTTAAAAAGTCTGCTATTATTCCTTCTTTACCATTGGCTTTCCAAACTGATTCCCAAGCTTCATGAGCTTCCCAATAGTACCCATAATTGAATAAATCTATTCCATACAAATAATTTTCTGAATCTTGCCATTTTTTAGGATCAAGAGGCTCTGTAATTTCCTCTTCAATATTATATGAGTGACCGTCTGGATGACTTCTTGGATGAGGATTTTTGGCTGGAGTAAAGGCATAAGCAGGAAATTTTTTATCTGTATATCTATTCATCTATAAGCTTGCACTTCTTAATCTAATTGTTTCTATAACATTATAGACATTAATAAAAAAAGAGATATTTTCCCAAACATAGCCACGCATTGTTGCAATTTTTGGTTTACCATATACTTTTAAGGTTTTATCAATTGTATCACCAATCTTGACACCACAGTTGGTTGAGCCTTTATAATTTTGACCAAAACTAATTTCTTCAACAATATTATGCTCATTAAAGATAATTGTTACTGAAATATCGTTGTAAGTTATGATATGATTTTTTAATTGATTATCGACATTTTCTTGACTATATTTTTTCATAACTTCAAGAACATATTTTCGATCACTTTTATTTAAAGTTATTTCCAAAGCAATACCAAACTCATAAATAGTCATTTTTTTTATCGGATCTTGCTCTAATTTTATTTTTTCTAATGTATTTTTTTGAGCTAATATTCTTTCTAATGAGTTTGTATCTGCTTTGATAGTTTTTTCAGTTAAACTTAATTCCATCTCTGACAAATTTTCTTTCATAGAGGCTCTTATCTTATCACTCTCTTTTTTTTCATCTATAAATTTCATTGCTTTCATAATCAATGAGCTAAGTATGGAGTGAATAGTTTTTACTGATGGTTCACGCCATTCAAGCTCTGAAAAACTACCTTTTTCTATTTGTGTAATGGCAAAAAAGGCATTTTCACCATGTAATTTATCAAATTCAGCATGTATCAAATAACCTTCTTTCAAATACAACAAACCTGATGTATTGTTTATAGGGTCACTAACTGAAATTAATTTGTTTTTTCGTGAAAAGGAAGTTATTTGTATAAAATCAAATAAGCTTATTTCTTTGACATTACCAGAAAACTTTTTACTAAAAAGGTTATTAACAAAACTTTCTAAGCTCTTTAAATTAACTGGTTTTTCAAAATAATTTAACGCACCACTTTGATAAGCAAATTTCTTTATTTCTTCTGAGCTTTCACCAGTCATTATTATGACGTGAGTTTTTGGATTATATGATTTGATCCAAGCTAAAAACTCTAAACCGTTAACCTCTGGCATATGTAAATCAGTTATAACAACACTGATAAATTCTTGCTTTAATATTTCTACACCTTCAATAGCTGAATTAGCCACAAATACTTGATAACCATTTTTTGAAAAATAATCATTGATGATCATTGGTGTAATTTTATTATCGTCAACAACAAGTATTTTTTTATCAGTTTTTTCAACAACATTATCAACATTCTTATAATTTTGTTCATCAATCATTCTTGCTGCTTCCATAGACAAAAAGGCGTAAGGTAAAGTTATTGTTGACTCCAAAGGTTCTATCCAGTCAGTATCAATAAAAGAACCACTTTGTAGCATCATTATTTTATAAAAAGCAACTTCACCATACAATCCATCTATCTCAGCATGAATGATCTTATTATTTTTGATATATATATAACCATTTATATTGTTAGCACCACTTACACAAACTCTTCTATTTTTATCAGACAAAATTATCATTTGAATAAAATCAAATAAAGTAATATGCTCTATATTTGCCGAAAATCCTTTTTCAAGTAATAAAGAATTAAGCGTTTTGTCTAATGAATTCAAATTTACAGGTTTTTTAAAAAACCTAAGAGCACCTTTTTTGTTGGCAAAATTTTCGGCTTCTTTTGAATTGAGTGAAGTCATAATAAGGACGTTAGTTTTGATACTATGCTTTTTTATCCATAGCAAAAAATCAAGACCACTAACTTCAGGCATGTTAATATCTGTTATTACAACTGAAAAGTCTTCTTTCCTTAATAATAATGCTGCTTCTATAGCTGATTCAGTTTCAGTAATAAGATACTCTTTAGCTAAATGCTTTTTTAGTATTAGTCTGCTTATTTCTTCATCATCAACAACAAGAATTTTATGTTTCATCAATAATTCATAATTTCAAATATTCTTTTTAGATAGAATAAAATATAAAAATATCTACTTTTTATATATTTTACCTTATTTTAAAAGTAGAAATAAAAAAGCTCCGAAATTTCGGAGCTTTTTTGAGTAATGAATTGAAACAATGGGTTTAAACCCATTGTTTATTAAAAACTATTTTTTGAATGTTCTAACATAAGCTATAACTGATTTTATTTGATCTGGTTTCAAAGTATCTTTCCATGCGGGCATTGCTGAGCCTTTTATTCCGTTTTGGATACTCATAGTTAAATCAGAATCTTTAGCATTAGGTGGATATTTATAATTTGCTAAGACAAAATTTCTTGGTTTTGGATTGAGAGCTGCTGCGGCTGCACCATTTCCATCCCCTGCTATACCATGACAACCTGCACAATTTGCTTCAAAAACTGTTTTACCTTCTGTCACAAGCTTAACTCTCTCAGTTGCACCAGC
>JACMQJ010000407.1 GCA_014377055.1 Candidatus Sericytochromatia bacterium | reverse complement strand
TTAGGATGGATTTATTCTTAACGCTATAATATTAATTTAGCAAATGCTTAAAATCCCTCTAACTCCCTTTGCAAAGGGAGGACAGGCTTACTGGCAATAAGTATTATTATCATATATAATTTTTTCATTGCAACAAGTCTATTAAATTAAACTAATTTTTTTAGTAAAATAACACCGCAATTATTATAGTAATTGTATGTTTGACATAGTATAATTAATGAAGGTTACTGGTTTACAAAAAATGTGAGAAAAATTATTATCTCCAATATAAATTTTGGGTGATAATAGATTAAACCAGATAAATTATGCCTTCTAATAGATAAAATATTGAATACCTTAGTTAAGTATTTAATATATTTTTACTAACTATTATATTTGTTATTGAGGTTTTAAGTTAAATGTTTAATGTGTTCAAAGCAAAAAAAAATGAAACTGCTAATAATCCTTTAAGCAGTTTATCAGATGATATAGAAAAAGCAAAAGCTAGGAAAGTTAACGAAAAACAAGAGAATGAAACAAATGAGGTTTTATTTGCTGAATCATTTAAAATCGCAGTCGATACATTACAACAACTTCTTTCTGAAAATGGTTACTCAAAAGAAAAATTTGATCTATGTTTGCAAAATTTGTTAAAAGCAACAGAATTAAAATCTACTGAGCCATCACCTTATTATTATCTTTCCTTGATTCTTAGCATTGTTGGTAAAAAAGAAGAAGCAATGGAATATTTTGATATTGTTAATTATATTGACCCTGAATTTGATGGATTAGATTTATTATATCAACAAATTCAGAATCTTGAATCAGAAGAAAGTGACGAACCTGAATTTGATCCTTTGCCACAAGTAGAAGCTGATGCTTTAGATTCTATTCTTGGTAATCTTAGTTTTGCTAAAAATTAAGCATTTTAAATTAAAATATTACAATAATTTTTAAGGAGAATGTATTTTATGTCTGGAGTAAATCGTGTTGGTGGTTTAGAACCAAAAAAAGGAGGAAATGCCACAAATGGTGTTGCCGCACCGCTTGTCATCAGAGGAAAAGGAGCAAGTAAAGTAGAACAAAATGATAATTCGATTAAAGTTGATTCTATGCTTCAAAAAGTTGAAAAACATGGAAAAATTTCTCTTAAAGAATTTACTAAAATGGCTGGACTTGTCGATGGTGGTAAACAAGCTCTTGGTAAATACTTACTAACTAAAGGTATTGTTCCTGCAAATACTATATCTAAATTAATGCAAAAAGATACAAATTTTTCTGATAGGTTTAATACAGCTGCTTCAAGTAAAAGTGTTGGTCTTAAATCTATTTGTGCAAAACTTACTGTTCTATGCACAGGTGGTCTGGTATTAGCTGCAACTAATCTTGGCAAAAATAACTTTGAAGCTAAAGTTGATAAAGTAGAGCTAAAACATGTTAGAACTAAAGAAGGATCTACTCAGTTAATTAGTGATATGAAGAAACTTACATCACCTAGTAGCTTGAGAGATTATGTAAAAAATAATGACGTTTCAGCTCAACAGTATGATGCTATTTCTAAACATATACCTTTTAAAGTTCAATCTCAAATGGACGTTAGTTCCATGACTGAAACACTTAAACATCAAGATCCCGCTAAAGCAAAAACTCTCAGTAAAATATTTTTTGCTATGCAACAAGGTCAAATGTCCATGAGAAAGGAAGGAACTACAGATACTCAACCATGGCCACACGATATGGCATCAGCTCTTTCACATGGTGGTAGAGTATGTATGGTATTAGATAAAAG
>JACMQJ010000063.1 GCA_014377055.1 Candidatus Sericytochromatia bacterium | reverse complement strand
TTATAATTTGTTTTGAGAGGGTTAGTTAATGATCGTTATTGAGGAACTCCGAAAAAGTTATGGCAACAATGAAATCCTTAAAGGAGTAAATTGGACACAAAAAAAAGGTGAGCTTTCGGTTGTGATTGGTCCTAGTGGCTGTGGTAAAAGTACTTTTTTACGTTGCCTAAACCAACTTGAGGCTTTTGATTCAGGTAAAATAAGTATTGATGGTATAACACTTGATCACACAAAAAAAATACATCCTAAAGATGAACAAAAAAATATTCTTGAGTTAAGACGTAATATTGGTATGGTTTTTCAAAGTTTTAATTTGTTTCCTCACATGAATGTTTTGAGAAATATCACCGAAGCTCCTATCACCATCAAAAAAACCTCAAAAAGTGATGCTGATTCTATCGCTTATGAATTATTAAAAAAAGTTGGATTATCTGATAAGGCTAACTCTTTTCCCTCAGAGCTTTCAGGTGGACAACAACAAAGAGTCGCTATAGCTAGAGCTTTGGCAATGAAACCAAAAGTTATGCTTTTTGATGAGCCAACCTCAGCACTTGATCCTCAGCTTGTTGATGAAGTTCTTATTGTTATGAAAGAAATGGCAGAAGAAGGTATGACAATGATTGTTGTTACTCATGAGATGGCTTTTGCTAGAGATGTTAGTGATCAGGTATTATTTTTTTATGATGGAAAAATAGAAGAATCAGGAACACCAGAAAAAATGTTTTCTAATCCTGAAAAACAAAGAACTAGAGATTTTTTAAAAAAACATCTTAATTGAAGTTAAAAATATACAATGAAAGAATAAAACTAACATTTTGAAAAATACTACTCTTCAAGATAATAAATCATATAGCCAGAAAAATAATTATCTTATCATCTTAATTTTGGGATTTTTATCTGCATTAGGTCCTTTTTCTATAGATATGTATCTACCTGGATTTAATGCTATTGCTTTAGATTTTAAGACAAATATTTCAACTGTTGGATATTCATTAACTGCTTATTTTATTGGTATTTCTACAGGACAAATTATTTTTGGACCATTACTTGATCGATATGGTCGAAAAAAGCCTTTATTATTTGGCTTATCATTATATTTTTTGGCAACTATTGGTTGTTTTGTAGCACCTAATATTAATGTATTTATTGGAATGAGGTTATTATCTGCTTTGGGTGGATGTGTCGGTATGGTTGCCAGTAGTGCCATCGTTAGAGATTTATTTCCAGCCAAAGAAATAGCTAGAGTATTTTCTATATTACTTTTAGTTATGGGAGTAGCTCCTATCCTAGCACCAACGTTAGGTGGTTTTATTACATCTAATTTTGGTTGGAGATACATGTTTGCCTTACTTATTATCATTTCAACTTTGATGTTTTTATCAGTTTCTCTTTTTTTACCTGAAAGTAAAGTAGCTGATCCATCCATTTCGTTAAAATTAAAAAATATTTTATCAGAATATATAATCGTTTTTAAAAATAAACAATTTATCATTTATGCTTTAGCTGTAGCTGCCAACTCAGCAGGCTTATTTGCTTATATATCAGGTTCACCTTTTGTTTATTTAAAATTGTTTGGTTTTTCAGAAAAAAATTATGGTTTAATCTTTGGTATGAATGCTATGGGGCTGATTGTAGGAAGTCAGATTAATGCTTTTTTGCTAAAAAGATACGAACGTAAAAAAATTGTTTTAATGGCTAGTATTGCCCAGACTATTACAGCGATAACACTTCTATCGACCAACGTTCTAGGTATTATACCAAAAATAGGTGTATTGGCATTAATATTCCTTTATCTTTTTTGGTATGGTTTTATTGGCCCTATCAGCTCATCTTTTGCATTAGAACCCTTTAAAAAAAATTCTGGAAGTGCGTCAGCCCTTTTGGGTAGTATGCAAATGATCTCTGGTGCTTTGGCATCTGGATTGGTTAGCTATCTACAAAATGGCACTATATTACCAGTTGTTTTTGTTATTGCAATATGTGCAATTATAATACTTGCAATGGTTAATATAGCAAAATTAACTTTAAAGCTTGAAGATATTTAGTCAACTTAAAAGATTAACATTACTTAATACAAATTGTCTTGGCAGTTATGATCAGTTATTGGTTATACTTGATACTATCAACGTTAAAAAACTAACAAGTTAGATTTTTCAAACAAAGCATAATTAATATAAAAGCCTCCAAAAATTCACAATGAAAACTGATATAAATGAAACAGATAATATAAAATCAATTCAACAAATAAAAGAAAAATTACTAAAAGAGATCATCAAAAATTTTTATTGTAAACATGATGATGTTTTATCAGTTAAAGAACTTAGAGATTTAAAACAAAATATTCTTAATTGTAAATATCTTGCGGTTAATAATTTAAATCGTGACTTTATTTCAACCAAAGGTTTTTCATTAGTTTTTAAAGCAAGTGGTATTGAACAAGTAAAAAAGCAGTTTCCTTTTTTTAATAAATATCTCGAATTAGCATTAGATCCATATTGCAACGCTTTTTATCTCAATCCTCTCTTAATGAATAGTGATACCTCAAGAGTTGATTCACATATAGATCGTAGCTTACGCTCTTATCTAAAGACAATAGAAACACCATTAATTGTTAGTGTTATGTATGTTGAAGTTCCTGAAAATATAATTGGTGGTGAATTGGTTTTATCTCATAACAAAAAAAATGTTGGTCAAATAAAACCAAAAGAAAATACTTTAGTCTACTTTCAAGGTCATTTAACCCATTCAGTTAATCAAATGAAAGTTAATAGTAATAGATTAAGCTTGGTATGTGAGCAATATAGATTAGAAGAGGATGAATTGAGATCAATACCAGAGTTTAAAATTGAATCAAGAAAACTAAAATATTAATTAAAGCATCGTAAATATATTAAGAACTTATATTTAAATATTCAGAAATATAAACTGTTATAAACATTGCAAAATATTTTGTTTACTTATATACAACAGATAGATTAATATGATTTAATAGGGTTTTTATTTCTTAAGGAGAATGGATAAGATGAATAAATTTATTATTGGCACACTAGTTAGTTTATTTTCGTTTAGTTTAATTAGTGCTGGATCTGTCCAAGCAAATGAAAATTATACTTCCGTAATTATAGATTGTTCTAATATGGGACTCTTAAGAGCTATGTCACCTGTTGTTATTAATGAAAAAGGTGATGAGTTATATCCTGGTGATGCTGCTGCAACAATGGATATGAAAGCTGTTCTGGCTGGGAAAATTGTTAACTATGAAAAATCTATCGAAAAAGCAATTATTAATGATAATGCAGGTAAGCATCCACTTATTATTAAAGCATCATCAGTAAAGGGTATTTTGAGTTCTGATCCTGTACTTAGCAGACTTGATACAATAAAATTATCACTTGCAAATAATGAAGCTAAATTTTTGGGACAACGTAAAGTTATCTTGATTTATTAAAATATTAGAAAATAAGATTTGTAGAGCCGCATTGCATTCGTCCTCTCATGTTTAAGTAAGACGCATGCAATGCCATAGTTGGTTAAGTTAAGGGTTAAAATATAGTGTTATCCGTGTTCCTCAATGGCATTAAGTTCAGATCTAAATGTATTGAGATATATGGTTGTAGTAACTGTGATCAAATTCAAGATACTTTTAAAAATTATTTGTAACCATTTAGGTACATAAAAATTGAGGTATATAGTCCTTATTCTCAATAGACAGAAAAAATTTGTTGCAAAATATTTAAATTATTC
>JACMQJ010000406.1 GCA_014377055.1 Candidatus Sericytochromatia bacterium | reverse complement strand
GAAAAAGAAGTTTCCAAACAAAAAAAAGAAAAGAAGATACAATCAAAAGGTAAAAAAGGCAGTAAAAATAAAAAGGATAAATTTAAAGATTTAGCTCCAACATTTAGATTATTAAAAGAGCAACTGACTAAAGTAAAGCAAGTATTAACGCTAAATATAAAGCATTTTGTAGGTGATTGAAAGTATGGTAACAATACATGCTTAAATATTTGCAAGGAATCTAGTATATCTCTAATTTAAAAATTAAGATGTAATTCTGAGCTTTATTTCCAGAACACAGAACCATATAAGGGTATTGGAAGACATAAAAAATATGGTAATAGACTTAATTATGAAAATAGAACTACCGAATATTTGGTGAAAGAAGAAGTTTATTATAAAGAAACAACTAAAATATATCAAATGAATCTATTGAGTAAATCTTTTGATGATAAATTAAATGTTGTCATTATTCAGAAAACTATTGATAAAAAAGCTACTCATGTAATATTTTTCTCTTTTGATATCTCATCATCGGTGCATCAAATACTTCAATGAAACTTTAAAATTATTACTCAAATTCAACTCTAATATTTATTATGCCTAAAAGTATTGAAGATGTTACTTCTATAGGATTTATTCATGTATAATTATGTCTATTGTATTGTAGTGATACAAGATTTTATATTTAGGAAGATTTTAGTATTTTATTAATTTTTTTAATCTATTCTCTGTAAAACTGTAAAATTAGTTATGATGATAACATATGGAAGGTTTTTAAAATTATGAATAAAAATTTATTAAAGTCACAAATAGGTCGCTTAAGATTAGTTGGTATTTCTGAAGGTGTTTCTTTTATTGTATTACTAGGAATTGCAATGCCATTAAAATATATATTTGATTTACCACAAGCAGTAAGAGTTGTAGGAATGATGCACGGAGCTCTATTTATATTATATTTAATTACTTTGATCGAATCAAAAATAGAGTTTGGATGGGATTATAAAAGATTTTCTAGTTTGATGTTAGCTGCACTAATACCATTTGGTACATTTTATACAGATAATAAAATTCTTAAATACATAAAGTAAATATCTATATCAAGAGATCTTTAGTTATTAAAATCTCTTGATATAGTGAAATTTTGATTATCTGATATTTTTTGACCAAATTAAAAAGGTATATTCATAACTAGAATATACCTTTTTTTGCTGAATATTATTATAATTTAGTATTCCAATAAACATCTTGATAATTTTTTTTGAAATTTTCATATCTTGCCATTACAAAAAGTGTATCAGAAAGACGATTTAAATATTTAATAACATAACTACCTATTTCTTCGGTCTTTGTTAAAGAAATAACCTGTATTTCAGCTCTACGACAAACAGTTCTTGCTACATGTAGATGAGATGCTCCGATTGTCCCCCCAGGCAAAATAAAGTTTTCCAAAGGATTCAATCTTTCTGAGTAACCATCCATTATTTTTTCTAATGCAATTACATGTCTTTCTTCAATCATAGGTATCGCAAATTTTTTTTTATCTTCTTCAATAAAACAAAGATCAGACCCTAAGTGAAAAAGTTCATTTTGAATAATTTTTAGTGGCTCATAGACTTCAGAATCAAGACCTGAAGCTATAGCTACTCCAATAACACTATTTAGTTCATCAACTGTTCCGTATGATATGATACGAGGTGAATCTTTTGGTACTCTTTGACCTCCTCCTAAACCTGTTTCACCGTTATCTCCTGTTCTTGTATACACTTTAGTAATTTTTGGCATTTTTTATCTTTCAAAATTATTTTAATTATTTGTAACTTAATACTAGTATGAAAAACGTGAAAATTATCTTTTTATAATATTATTTTTATGAATTAAAATTATCTTATAAAAATTCGATAAAGAATATGTCCACTAACAATAAATGTCATAAGTAGAGCAATACCATAAAAAATACTTCTCCAAGGTTGAATAGCTTTAAGAAAGCAAACTGAGTGCATAATTCTTGCAAAAGTAAAAATGCTGAAATAAATTAAACTTCCTCTATCCCAACAATTAGTCATAACATAAACTAAAGCTAAAAATAAGAACATAGGTATATTTTCTAAGTCATTTTTGATAGCATTACCAGCAGTAATAGCCATAGGAGTATCAGATGTTGAAACTACTCCACCAGCCATTTTTGCATCCTCAGGCTTCATAAAAACTTTGTTTTTTGCTCTTGATGCTCCTTGAACCATTCCCAAAGCAAAAATTTTGAGGAAAAGTATTATACAGCAAACAGCGTATATTTTTAAAGCAATAGGTGATTCCATATCTAGTATTTATTATCTCCATGTGTGTAATAATTATTTATTTTAAAACAATTAAAACATAAATCTTGTCTTTATATTAATTAAAAGCAAAAACTATTAATATTTTAGCCGAAATATTAATCCACTCTATATGGAATGATTTTATATGCATTAAATTATCGGATATTATGATTACTTCTTATGTTTACATTGTAAACATAAGAAGGTTTTTATTTTATTGATGGTTATTAGTATCTTAATTTATCATCAATGTTATTAACAGCAATGACAATTTATTTAACTTTTTTTTAAATTATTTTACATCCATAAAACTTGATAGTTTTATGTTTATTTTCCTGATTTGATCATGTTTTCGATGTAAATATAGTTAATTCATTCGTTAAAGTGTAATAAAATAATTTTAGTTTTTTCTATATGACAGTCGAGCATTTTAGTCTTTTATTTTGATTCAAAGCTATTATTTTTGAATAATTAGAATCATTTGATCATCGTTATCATCAAATATTTTGCCTTGCCAATTTCCATAAGTTTGTATTAGTTTTAATCCTGATAATCTTAATAAAGCATGTATTTTTTCAAGATCATAGATATAAGATGTTTGGGTATATTCAAATATTTGACCATCTGATAGCCTGACACAATAATCTTTTCTAATATGAATCTCTTTTTTATTATCAACAATATTATCAATTAAAACAAGTTGCTTGAAATAACCTGCCAGCCAGCTATCAAGAATCGCCCATTCTTGGACTCCATGTAAGGATAAAATTTGATTATGTGAGGAGATTTCAATTAGGATTTTCCCTTGATGAGTAAGTGCTTGATGAATTTTTTTTAATAACTTTTTTACCTGAATATTATTGAAAGATGAAAAGTGATTGAAAATTAAAATTGCAGCATTAAATTCTTCATTGTAATTTATATCCAAAATATCTTTATGAATAAAATTAATATCTTTGTATTTATTGTTCTCTGATTTAGTTTTATTTGCTTCTTTTATAGCATATTCACTTAAATCAATTCCCGTAACTTTGTACCCATGATCAGATAAGTCAAAGCAATTACGACCACCACCACAACCTAAATCTAATATTTTTGCATCTGATTTTAATCTTAGTTTATCTATAATAAATTTAGTTTCAGAATCGGTTTGTTTATTATTTCTAGCGACATTGTTATAAAAATTTTTGGCAAAATTATAATCTTTCCAGTCAAGCTCATTATTAACTGAACCTAATTGTTTTAGTTCATCTATTTTATTAAAAATTAATTCTAAATTCAGCAAAATTTATCACTTTTATTATTTTATATATTTTTTATATGTTTTAAAATATAACACAAAACTACAAATCTATTAACCTACTAGCTTTAATACTAAAAGCTGAATCTTTAGTAACAACTATATGATCATGTATTCTTAGACCAAATTCCCTTGCTATACTCTCTAACTTTTTTGTCAAAACCAAATCATCATTTGATGGATTATTATTACCAGAAGGATGATTATGAACCAAAATTATTGCAGAAGCATTTTTTAATAATGCAACTTTTAGTATTTCTCTAGGATAAACTTGTGCTTGATCGATTGTTCCTGCAAACATAATTTGTTTATGTAATAGTTGATTAGAGCTACTAAGGCACAAAATCATAAAAAACTCTCTTTCTTGATTACCTAATTCAGCTCTTAGATAAGCATGTAGATCCTCCTCAGAATATATCTTTAATTCTTTTCTCAAAAAATCTCCAACTGCCTCTGGTGAAGATAAAATAACTTTTTCTTCCATGTCAGGCTCAAGATATTTTATAATTAAATCTTTAATCAATTTAATTAGTAATCCAGAATGTTCGCCCATTCCTTTTATTTCTTGTATTTCAGTTAAATCAGCATCAATAACTTTTCTTAACGATCCAAATTTTTTGATTAGATCTTTTGCTATAGGTTTTACGTCTTTTCTAGGTATTGCATAAGTTATAAGTAATTCGAGCATCTCATAATCAGCCAAAGCTATTTTACCAGCTGTTTTAAACTTGCTTTTTAATCTTTCACGATGATCGCTATAATGTGGTTTTTCTAACTTATTTTTTTCTATCATTGATTAAACTTCTTGAAAAATTATACTCATCTTCTAAAGATATAACTTTTCCATTCAATTTGGCAAGTAGAACACTCTCCAAAATATCACCAATAAACTTACCATTACCAATTCCAATACTTTTTAGATAATCACCATTTATACTTACTTTGGTTTTTTTTAATTTAGTCCAATACTTGTAAATAGATTTTTTTACTATTTTTTCATTCAAAGTTGCAACTGCATACAGCAAAACTTCATCAGGAAATCTTTTCCAAAAATAAAAAATATCAGAATCAGCCATATCTTCCCAATTTCTTTTTTCAATCAAAAAAAATAAATCTCTTGACATTTGTACTATTCTTTTCTCTTCTCTAGTAAATCTAATTTGAATCAGCATTTTTTCAAAATTTTCATCTTCTGGTATTTCAATAAGTATAATTGCCATAAATAAAACCCATTCTTCTATTTTTTTATCACTTATCTTATAAAATAAATTTATGTACCTGGATAGTTTTTTTAATTTATTTTCAATATATTTAAATTCTATTTTTGGATAAAAACAATTAAGAGCTTTTAACTCTGATAACCTCTTAATATTTTCTACTGCATCATATTTATTAGTAAATATCTTTTTTATTTCTGTTTTTATTCGATCATTAATAAAATAATCAAACTTACCTGTTTCCATTGCTTTAATAATTAAATCAGAAGTCATTCGACCTATAGTAAAACCTAATTTTCTTTCTAATCGAACAGCACGAAAAATTCTATTGGGATCTTCAATAAAACTTAAATTATGTAATACTCTAATTCTTTTATTTGATATATCCTTATAACCATTAAAAAAATCTAAAATTTCACCAAATGTATCTGAATTTAAATGTATCGCCAAAGCATTAATTGTAAAATCTCTTCTGTATAAATCTTGTTTAATAGTACTAAAATCAACGTCAGGGTTAGCTGCTGGATACTCATAAAATTCAGTTCTTGAGGTTGCCAGATCAACTGTTTCATTAGCTAAATGAAGCTTGGCTGTACCATATTTTTCATGAATTGTTACTTCAGCATGATAAATTTTAGATAATTCTTTAGCGAAGTTTATTGCACTTCCTTCTATAACAATATCAAGATCAACATCAGTTTTATTCTCTATAATAAGATCTCTAACGCCACCTCCAACCAAATAAGCTTTATAATCCATTTTGTCAGCAAGTTGACCAACATTTTTCAAAAAAGACATATTCTCAAAGCTTAAATGGTTTTTCATTTGTTCAATAATATTTAAGCTGTTTTTTGGTAATTTGTTATTAGTTGAAATATCATTTTCTTTAATATTTTTATGATAAATAACTTTTAAAATATCCGTTCTGGTAACAATACCTATTAATTTACCATTTTCTATAACAGGGAAACGACCAATATTATTATCAATCATTAATTTTTCAATTTGGTCAAAGCTCGTGTCAGGGGTTATAGGAATAATATAATTGCTCATAAAATCTGATACAGGTGAAGAATTCATCTTGTGATGGTATGCTTTTTCTATATCTCTTCTTGAAATAATTCCTTCAACGCAATCATTATCAACTACAATAAATCCATTATGACCGTATCGTAACATTGCCTTTTGAGCATGTTCAACACTTGTTATTTTTGTAATAGTTCTAACAGGAGTACTCATTATTTTACGAGCAGTAATAATATAATTATTTAAATTTTTAATTCTATCTTTAAAAGTATTAATTATTTCGTCTGGAGAAGCTTTAGTTTTAGCAAATCCAGCCTGTTTATGACCTTTTGGATTAAATTCTTGCATAAGCTCAAGAACATTGAAATCTGTAGATCCTGATCTGGAAATAATATAGGACCATTTATTCATCTTGACAGCAATAAAAATCAAATCAATAGTATAAAAATCAGATAATTTTTGTGTTATAACTGACAAATCATGTATATAACGATCAATACTATGTCTACAAAAAAGTATTCTTTTATTTCCTACTTCCAAAATCTCTACATTACTCATTAATTCATTCATTAGTTCTATCTGTTCATCTTTTAGAGTTAAAGTTGTATATTCAGAAACAATATTGAGATCAGCGTGATTTTCCAAAAGCCAAGCAACTGCTAAAGCATCGAGAGGTTTGGTGTTAGGAAATGATAAGCTACCTGTATCAGCATAAATACCAAGAGCCATAACTGTCGCTTCAATAAAAGTTGGAATGATGTTTTTTTCTTTTAAATATTTTACTATAATACCAACCGTTGAGCCTGTTTCTCTAATATCAGCAAAAATAGGTTCGATATTCATTTCTTGTTCAGGATGATGGTCATAGATAGTCCAATTTATTTTATTAATATTAGGTATTTTTTCTATTACTTCGAGCCTAGATAATTCATGAAAATCAACCATAATAATATCTGTCACAGTTGACCAATCAATATCATCCATAGATTTTAAGTTAAAAGCATCTTTATGTAATCGTAAAAATTCTTCAACTCTTCTTTGTAATAAATATCCAATAACTGGTATAGCATCACTGTGTAACTTACTTGCCGCTATTAACGCTCCTAGAGCATCAAAATCACTATTAATATGAGTTACAATAACTTTCAAAACTTTATAACCTTCTAAAAATATCTTCCACAGCTTGACTAGAGGAAATTTCTTTGGCATCAGCCTTTTTTATTATATCCATCATCTCACTTTCTTTTAATTTATTTTCCATATAATGCTTAATTTTAAATTCTAATAAAGTCTGAATTTCTTCATGTAACTGTTTAAATCTTCTATTTTTAAGCTCTTCACTATCTTTTAAAAATTTAAAGTGTTCTATTATTTTTTCCCAAAGAGTATCAATACCTTGTTCTTTAAATGATGATGTCAATATAACAGGTACAGTCCAGTTATCTCTTGCTTTACTTTCATGTACTGACGTTTCGATGCTTAT
>JACMQJ010000062.1 GCA_014377055.1 Candidatus Sericytochromatia bacterium | reverse complement strand
ATAGAAGAATCAGGATTATCATCTATAAAATTATTTGATGATACTATTTTTGATTTAGTTGTTCATTTTGTACCAAGTAATAAAAATGAAAAATCACATTATCATTACAATGTAACATATATTTTTACAGCAGATTCAAATGAAAAGTTAATTATTAGTGATGAGTCTAATGATCTAAAATGGTTTACAATTGATGAGTTTAGATCATTAATTAAAGAAGATTCAATGATTAGAATGTTAAATAAATCTTTTAAATAGTAACAACGATTTATTTATTTAATTGGCATCACATAAAATAAGACTGCTATATAATGAGATACACTACCACCAAGCACAAATAAATGCCATATTGCATGAAAATATTTATTATTATCTTTAATATAAAATATTGTTCCTAATGTATATAATATTCCACCAATTATTAGCCAGACCAGACCATAAAAAGGAATTGTTTTTAGTAGAGTTGGTACTATAAAAACACTAATCCAACCCATCATTAAATACAATATTGTGGATAAAAAGTTAAGTTTATGTGTATAAAAGAATAATTTAAAAATAACACCAGAAAACGCTAGACCCCAAATTATTGACATTAGTATTAAACCATAATTACCTTTGATAGCAATTAAGAAAAAAGGTGTATAGGTTCCTGCTATTAATAAATAAATACAGGCATGATCTACAATTTTTAGTTTGGACTTGGATATTGGATCTTGGACGGCATGATAAACTGAAGAAGCACTATATAAAAGAATCATACTAGTACCATATATTAAAGCACTTATTAAATGAATTCCTTTATCTTGAAAAGGAAGTGAAGAAATAACCAAAAAAATAGTGGCTATGACACTAATAAAAGCACCAAAGCCATGTGTGATACTGTTGATTATCTCTTCTTCATAGTTTTTTTCTAAAGTAGCCATTATCTATCTCTTATTTACTTTTAAAATATATTTTAGAAACATTTTAACTTATAAATAATGGCTAAAACAATTTGTTAATATTTTTTCTTAAAAAGAAAAATTAATTAAACTACTTGAGCTGTTGATGAAACTTGCACAGGAGCAGGTATTGTATCATCAACTTTAAATATTTCTCTTTGAGCATCAATATGATTTTTTAGTATATCTATTTGTGACATTTGAGCGTATTGTTGTCTACCTGCAGCACTTCTTGCTTTTATTTCTGAAGTAAGATTTTCTAACTCTTGTTGAAGTTGTCCTAATCTCTTTGCCATTCCATCAAGAGTAGCAAGTATTTTTGCTTGATCTTTCATTCCTGCTTCGCCTTGTGCATTTAGGTCTGCAAGATAAGCTTCCATAGCACTTAACTCATTATCAATACTAACTAATTTTGTTTTAATTGGATCTTCATTTACCTTGGTTGCATTGGCTAGAAGATTTGATAGACCATCAATAGCAGGGCTTGAAGCTGCTGCTTTTGGTTGTACAGCTTGTACTATACTTGCATTAACATTGCTAGAGCTAAGACCTGAAGCACTTTTAACATTTAAGTTTAAACCGAAATCCATTTTATTACCTACTTTTAATTTAAGAAAAAATATAACAACTAATTCGATATTAGCAAAATCTACAAAATTTGTAAATCATTCAAAGAAAATAAAAATCAACATTTAACTTGTAGCTCAAGTTTTTAACATAAACTTATTAATAAAAATATTAAGGAGCTAGAGTAGAGGCTGATAATTTTTCAACTTTATCAAGAGCAATAGCTATTTCTCTAGCAGCATTATCAACTACATTTGGTGATTCTTCTGCATGTTGACCACCTTTGTCAAAGCCACCTTGCCATGTAGTCCATGTTTTATCAATTTCGGATTCTACAAACTGCCTGTCATTACTACTAATTACGCTTGAGTATTGACCATTTTCAGTAAAATAATTATTATAAAGCATAGTTGCTTTTAAAGCTTCATTATAGTTATTAATAGCCTTCTTTTTGGCATCATTTAATAAACTGATAGACTTAATCTTATAGTTTTCAATGGTTCTCATTTGAGATTGTATTTGACCAGGACTCATGCTTCTTTTATTCTGATTTAATTTTTGGGCAAGATCACCTGCCTGATTGGCATAATATCTAGCTCCCCAAGCAATATCATTTGCCATTGTACGTTCTTGTCTTGCTAACATAGCATGTCCAGCAACAACTTCAACAGCTTTTTGTGGTGTAGAAATCTTTTGTGTTTCGGCTTGAAGCTGCTGTTGTATATTATTCATAACAGGTCCAGAGGGAGGATTTTTTTTAGGAATAACAGGTGAGTTTTGTTGACCTGTTGGCAATGTCTGAGTATTTGATGGTTGTGAGGCTGGTGTATTAGGTTCTTGATTATTATTTGCTCCCAGTGATGCAGGAACTTGTAATGCTGATTGAGGAATAGGTAGATCACTACTGTTGGCTGTATTCCCAGTACTATTGCCAGACATGGCACTTGCAGGAATAGGTAAATCTCCGCTACTGTTTGATGTATTTCCAGTATTACTCATAGGAGGAGTAAAACTACCTGACTGACCAGACATTTGAGGATTTATATTTTGTCCATCGCTTTGTCCAGATCCTTGACTTGAACCCATTTTACCAAAAAAAGGAGAATATTTAGAAACATTAGCATCAAAATTAGAATATAGTGACTTAAAGCTTTCATATTTTCCAGTATAGACATCTTGACCAGAAGAAGGCATTGAAGCCGTCATCGGATTAGAGTTGTTATTAGCAGGAGCTTGACTTGTCGCTCTCTGACTAGATGATGTACCTAAGCTTTTAGGAACGTATTGTACTGGTTGATTATTTCCTATTTGTGGCATAATATGTTCTACCTAGCGGCTCCTGACATACTATTAATTATCTCAGTAGCTCTGCCAATATTAGCATTAACAGCATTCATTGAATTCATGAATAGCTCTGGTGCAGCCTTAATATCTTCTTTAAAGAATAAGAATTTTCTTTCGATTGTTCCGCCGATCCAATTTTTCCAAGCATCAGCAACTTGTGCATCACCTTGGCCCATTGCACCTTGAAAACGTTGATTCAAAATATCATTGGTTGCTTGTGCATAGAGAGATTCATCATAAACAGCTTTTGTATATTCTTGTGATGTTTTTAATAAATCCATTGCTTTTGATTTATGACTTTGTAGCTGAGAAAGAGCTGTTTGATCTCCAGGATTTTTTTGTAATTGTTCTGCTGCATAAGCCGCTGATCTTGACTCTTTTTCGGCTTCTGTGGCAAATTGCTCAGCTTTGTCTCTATAATCTCTTGATTTTTGAGCATGAAGATTAATTATTTGAAGACCCTGATTCGGATCTTTAACATCTTTAAGATCTCCCTCAACTACATCATACGCAGCTTTAACATCGGTTCCAGGAGGTGGAGGTGGAACAGCTGTTCCAGCAGGACTTCTAACACCTTGACCCATGTTATTTGCAAGAGGCATTGGAGTTGTTCCTGATGCTGAGTCAACGCCACCAGCTTTTTTGTCTTTACCAATACCAAATAACCCAAGAACCCCGCCAATCATTTTGGCCAGTAAATTAACTATTGTATTGAGAATGTTAGCGATTAAGCCAAAGATTGTTCCAAAAATACCACCAACACTGTTTGCCATGCTACCAACACCAGAGCTTAATCCTGACATTCCATTGGCTACACCACCTACAGCTCCAGCACCTTGAGAATATCCAGTACCATACGGAGAAGCTTGATAACCATCTTTTGCATAAGAATTGGCACCACCAACTTGAGAACCCTGTTGCTGTTGCTGAGGTGAATAATTAGTTGGGTATGCTTGATAAGCAGGGCTTGCCTGACTATAACCATTAACGTTTGTCACCCGTTATCTCCTTAAATAAAAAATAGCCTGATATATAATTAGAATATAGCAAGAGATAACTTAGTCTTGCTTAATTTAAGTTAAAGTTATACTAATCTTTACCTATTCAAAACCTATACTTTAATGAAGGGTTGATTTCATACTCATAATTTCTATTTTTTTGTTTACTTCTTGAATCTTAATTTTGTTGGCAGCAACAGCAATCCAGGCATCAACCATGTAGTCGCTAGCAACCGATTTGGCTTTTTTAAATTCACCTAATGCTTTTTGAAAATCATTTTTTGCTAAAAATATTTTACCTTGTGCCATGTAATCTTCTTTATTTTGATTTCTTTTTACTTCTTGCGGATTTACTGAGCCATTACCATTGATATATAGCACAGGGATTGGTGTTGCTGCAGGCTTAGGACCTTCAACTTTCTTTTCAGCTGGCTTACCTACTGTTGAGTCATAAAAGACGTTACCTGTACCTTTAGTCTTCTTTGCTGCGTTTTCTACATCAAGATTATTGCCTAATATACTTTTTTTGTCTTGAGCAAATGCGTATAAACTAGTATTCAAAATAAATAGTAAAGTTACAGCAAAAGTATACTTTTTCATTATGTTACCTTATAAAAAGATCCAAAAATAGATGCGAATTTCATTACAGATATTATAACATAGGATGTATTTGTCGATGTGTTTTGTAAAATACATCAAGTCAAAAATATTCAACCTTTTTACAAAAATAAATAAATTTATTATAAGTTAAGCTAATAAATTTTAGATTTAAAACTCATTAACAAACTTTTTTGCTATGATCAATCTGACAGAATAAATTAACAAAAAATCTAAGGATTAAGAGTAAGAGAAAATGATGAAAAATAAATTCGGCGGAGGTGGTGGAATGGCAGGAATGGGGGGTGGTATGGATATTCAAAAAATAATGAAAGAAGCCCAAAAAATGCAAGATTCCTTGCTACAAATCCAAGATAATCTAGGAAATGAAGAGGTTGAAGGAACATCTGGTGGTGGATTAGTTAAAGTAAAAGCTACAGGAAAACATCTTTTGAAATCAGTTAGTATTTCACCTGATGCCGTTGATTTAGAAGACTTAGAAACTCTTGAAGATCTTGTTTTAGCAGCTGTTAATGATGCTATAAATAAAGCAAATGCTCTTGCTTCTGACAGAATGAATGATGTTACAGGTGGTCTTAACATACCAGGGATGAACAATCTCTTTTAGTAGAGAAAAATATGAGCGACTTAGTTTATACAAAACCTTTGGCTAGATTGATTGATGAATTGCAAAAATTACCTGGTGTTGGAGCAAAATCAGCCCAAAGGTTAGCTTTTCATATTCTTAAGCAATCACCAAATAATGTTAAAGAATTAGCTTCAGCAATCATTGATGCTAAAGAACAAATAAAGTTTTGTAGTATTTGTTCAAATCTGACTGCAACTGATCCATGTGATTTTTGTCAAGATTCTCGAAGAGATAAGACTGTTATCTGTGTTATTGCTGAACCAAATGATTTGATTGCCCTAGAAAAAACTAAAGAATTTAGAGGTCAATATCACGTACTTCAAGGCTTAATATCTCCTATGGAAGGTATAGGGCCTGAAAAACTAAAAATAAAAGAATTACTTAATAGAATAGGTAACTCAACTGTAAAAGAAGTTATTTTAGCTATAAACCCTACTATTGAGGGTGAGGCTACCACACTTTATATAAGTAAATTAATTAAACCTCTTGACATTAAAGTGACTCGTATCGCATTTGGTCTACCAATAGGTGGTGACCTTGAATATGCTGATACAATGACTTTGGCTAGAGCATTAGAAGGACGTAGAGAAATTTTATGATTTCAGAAGACTCCCTAACAAGAGATTTTAAAAAAATTCTTTTGATATGTTTCGGTGGTATAGGTGATGTAATACTTTTTTATCCTGTAATAAATGTTCTCAGAGATTTATATCCAAGATCAAAAATAATTTTTGTCGTAGAACCAAGATGTAAGAATATTGCTGAAAAAAATCCTTATGTCAATCAAGTTATTACTTTTGATTTAAAGAATAAACCTGAATTAAAAGACTACGTTAATTTTATTAAGCAGTTAAGACAAGAAAATCTTGATCTTGCCGTTTCTATTGGTAGATCTCCATTAGTACCTGTTTTATTATTCTTGTCAGGAGCAAAGCATAGAGTTGGTTATGCTACCAACCCTCTCAAATTTTTATACAGTAAAGCTGTACCACTAAATCCAAATCAGTATGCAGGAAAAATGTACTTTGATTTGTTAAAAGGAGTTGGGATAGATGCTGATATACTTAGTCCTGTTCCTGTAATAAAAGTACCTGATAATGAAAAAAAATGGGCAGATCAATGGTTTGCAGATAAAAATTTGGTTTCTCAAGGATTACAAAAAATAATAATGATTCATCCTGGAGCTAGTAATATCAGCAAACAAAAAAATATTATTAAGACTTGGGATCCCGAAAAATGGTCAAAACTTATTAACCAATTGCTCATGAAAAATATTAAAGTTATTTTAGCTGGTGGCCCTGATGATTCCGAGGACATTCAAAAAATAAAAAACAATTTGATAGATCAAAATAATAATTTTATTGATGCTTATGGTCAAACAAAGAGTCTTGAGCAACTTGCAGCACTGATTCAAAAATCTGATATGCTTGTTTGTGTTGATTCTGCACCCCTCAATATGGCTGTTGGAGTCGGCACTCCACTAGTTGCTATTTTTGGACCAACAAATGAAAATAAAATTTTACCAAAAGACAATAAATTTAAAGCTGTCAGAATTAATCTTGATTGCACTCCATGCTTATGGGAAAAACGCCAAAATACTTGTGAAGCTTTGACTTGCCTAACAAACCTTGATGTAAATACTGTTTTAGAAACTGTTTTAAGACAATTGGAAGTAACAGCCAAAGTTAAATGTTAAAATTATTTGTATCTTTAATGAATGTAGCCTAAATGTGTAAAATTGACAGTGATAAAATATTTACTGAACGAAAAAAAATTAATGCTATTCTTGACAAGCTAAACCATGAAAATATAACCTTTGGCGATGTTAATGAAATGGTAGTTAAGTTAGCCAAGCATGATAGTAAACAACTAAATGATATTTTGTTAAAGCGACTTTCTGGAAAAGATAATGATTTTTATGTTGCAAATTATATCTTAAGAGAATTAGGAAGTGAAGAAATAGTTCCTGATATTGTCAAATTAATTTTTAATAACACACTTACTGATGAAAAAAAAGCCATTTTAGTTTCATTACTTGATGAAATGAATGCAGATATAGAAGATATTGATTTTAACTCTGCTTTTGAAAATATCGAAGAAATGAGCATGACCGCAGTAGAAAATTTAATTAATGAAATATCTAATAACCACGTGGATCTTGATAAAGCTGTTAACTGGATTTATGAAATACCCGAAATAGCAAGAATGTCATTTATTGATTCAATTTGTAAGGTAGCAAATATAAATGCTTTTAACTTTTTGCAAAAAATATTGACTGGTGATGATACAGAACTGATTAAAAGAATACTAATAAATCTATCAAAATCTAACGACTCTCAGGCTATGGGAGCAATCAATCATGCGTTACCTTATGTAGGTGATCCAGAAATAAAAGAAATAATGGAACGTTCATCACGCAAAATGTCATTTAAAGGAATTCAAGAATCAACAAATACTTTTGATAAAGAAGCTAAACTGGGTGATATTTATAAGATAGCAATTACCAATATTGATGGTGCAGGCAGTCAGAGCCTTTGGATGTCACGAGTCTTAGGGAAAAAATTAGAATGTATTTTTTTATTACTTAATGAAGATTTGGGTATAAAAGACTGTTTTGGTAATACCATGAGCAAAAAAGAATATGAATCAATGATGGAAAGACAATTTTCTGACTCTGTACAAACCACCGAAATATCTTATGAAAAAGCAATTAGTTTTATCAAAGATGCAATTAATATAAATAAAATAAAAAAAGTCCTTATAGCTCCATCATTTCACTTTTTAAAACAAAAAATGATAAATGAAAAAATTCTTATTCCAGAAGAGTATGTACCTGATTTTAAGAGCTATAAACTTGAAGAAATAAAAAACAATAAAGACTTGCAACACATGACAGAATTAGTTATGGAAATTGTTCCAGATTGTGAATCTTGGTTTATTGTTAATAAAGACGTCTATGATATAGCCGAAAAAATACTAAAAAAAAGTAAAAGTCAAGAAGTGGTTGTCCCAAGTAAAAAGCAGTTACAAGAATTTGCTGAAAAAGTAATTGGTGATTTGGTTCCACAATTAAAAAGAAGATTAATTTTTACCGCTGACTTGATTAATTCTCGAATTGGAGATAATAAACGTATTAAGTTATCAAAAGATATGAAAAAACAGGTAGAAATATTATTATGTGCTGCCTTAAATATTGATACAAAAATAGAAGAAAATGACTTTTTGTTGTCAATTGCTGAGGATAGTATTTATCAAGCACAAATATCATTAATAAATGGTTTTGATTATCGTGAAAAACCTGAAATTTTTCAATAATAATTAGAGCACTTACAATTTAACTTTTAGTGTTTTAAGATAAATAGAAACGTAAATCTAACATTATTGTTAGTTTTTAGATAGTTAAAAGCGACTTAAGATGGTTATAATGTGCCATAAAACACAATAACCCATAAAATAGGTTAAGTTTAAGTAAAAAATATTTTTATGTTAGTTTCTTATGATAGACTTACACTGAGTAACAATATTTATCTGGAGAATCAAATAATGAAAAAGTTTTTAATGCTTGCAGCAACAACTATTTGTATGACTATGACAGCATGTACACCCTCAGTAGGGCCTAATGGAACTACCACAGGAACTAATTCAACAGGTGGAAATACAACACAAGTTGGTGGAACTGGAACAGTAGGAGCTGGTGGAAGTTTCGGTACAGGCGGAAACCTTACTAAAGCAGAATTTGTGTCTTTTTTACAGTGCTACTCTGCAAAATATCCTACTGTAAAATCTAGTTATGACCAACTTGCAGTACAAATTAATGCAATCCCTGACTCTACTTGGGCACAAGCTTCTGCAAGTTTTACAGCAGCCTACAGAGATGCCTTAGCACAAGGTTGTAGATAATTAAGTCTTTATTGACATAATATAAATAGTCAATTACAAAAAAACCTCTAGTTGTAGAGGTTTTTTTATTTGGAATACTTGTATTATTAGATTTAGCGTAATATAATAAAAATAATTTAATAACTTTATAGGTCTTTTATTTTAATGTTAGTAAAAAAAATATTTCTCTTATCATTAGCATCATTACTAGTAGTATCATGTGGTGATAATTCAATTAATTCTACCAAATCTTCTTTGATTAATACCTATACAATAAGTAATCAAAATAAAGTTGATTTGTTTGTCGACGGGAGTGAAATATTTCCTGAAATATTTAAAACTATTGATAACGCCAAAAAGAAAATTTATGTTACCACATATCTTTTTGGTGAATCTATTGGACACAAAATAGCCGAAAAACTTATTGAAAAAAAGAAACAAGGCCTACAAGTTGAATTTATTGCAGATGGCACATTAGGTACTTTATCTGATTTAGTTGAGCCAGCCAAAAAAGAGCTTAATTATATGATTCAGAATGGAGTAGAAGTCAGAATATTTCCTGTAGATCTTATGCCAAAAGGACCAACATTTTTATCAAATAAAAAGTTAATAACCCATGCAAAAATTGTTTTAGCTGACGATCAAGTAGCTATGGTTGGTGGGATGAATTTTAAAGATTCAGAGGCAATAAATCATGATTATATGCTCAGAATTGAAGGTGATGCAGCTAAAGATCTTAGCAAAATGAGTGATCTTGACTGGTCAAAATCAAGACCAATGTCAAAATCAACACAAAGTCTTAATACAAAAGGTATTTCCATTGATAATACAAATGTAGATGTAGCTCAAACAGGTTTTTTTGAACAAACAATTACAGCTATGATGCTTAATAATATTAATAATGCTAAAAAGTCAATCATTATCGAAATGCTTTTAATCGATCATCAAGACATAGTTAAAGCTCTTGTTGATGCCAAAAATAGAGGTGTCGATATAAGAATAATTGTTGATCAAGTTGATGTAGGTAAATATAATAAATTTTTAGAAGAGCTACCAATTCAAGGTATGGCTAATTTTGGCACAGTACTAACTCTAAATGACGCAAATATTCCAATAAAATGGTATATACCACAACAAAAAGATCAAATGCTACACGCAAAAACTATGTTAATTGATGATGAAACTTTTATTACAGGTAGTGCCAATTTTACTTATCATGCTTTGACTCGAAACCATGAAATAAGTGTTGCTGTTAAAAATGTGAACGTTGCTACAAGATACAAGCAGATATTTGAACAAGACTGGAATTCTAATTCAAAAGTTGCCGAGTTGACTACTACACAAAGATTTATTGGTAAATTATTTCAAAAGTTTGGTAAATGGGTTTATGGTAAAACTGAGTCTGAAATTATTAGTCAAGTACCAGGTCTTTCAAGCTTATTAAAAACAAATAAAAGCGATTTAGCAAAATAATTTTTATTTTCAAATCTTCTTAAAAAGTTAGTTATAAAAATAGTAAATAACTCGTAACGTCTTTACTACTTGCATAATAAACAGCTTACGACATACAATATTATCTATTGAATTAATTATCTATTATAAGTTTTAGAGAGATAGTTGATTAGATATTTATTGAAGATGAGTTTTAATGTTTATGAATGCAAGGCACGCAGCAAGAGAATTGGCTGTTTTAATACTAAATGAATCAAGAATTCTAAAAAAAGAACCAACTAAATTAGAAGTATATGAGCTAATTGAGCAAGCCGTTCGATTAATCACTGCTGAGGCAGAAAGCCTTCTTAGTGAAGCCAAAGGTGAGCTTCATAAGGCTGATGATCAATTAATGGAATCTGGTTTTTTGAGTAATACAGTTTCTATTAAAGAAGCATTGGCAAATAGTTTACATTCTACAACCAGAGTTGTTGAATTAATGTCTTATTGTAATCAATGGGCATTATTATGCACTTTGGGAATGAAACATGAAGTAAGAGATTTTACTGTAAAATTACTAGAGCTTTACAGAAAAAATTCAAGTTTAGTTGATGAAAAAATACAAACAAGTGTCGAAGGTTGGACTTTAGAAACTATGTATAGTTTGGATCGTAATGCAATAACTATTGCTACTGTCGAATTATTATATGAAAATGAGATCTCTCACAGAATTATAATTGATGAAGCTATCGAAGTTGCAAAAAAATATGGTTCTGAAGAATCAGGAAGCTTTGTTAATGGAGTTCTTAATCGAGTTTTAAAAACTATTGGTTTAGATATAGCTTAAGAGTAAGAAATAAGAATGGCCGAAGAGAAAAAAAAAGGTTGGTTTCAAAAATTTAAAAGTACTTTTCTTGGTGAAAAAGAAGAATCACCAAGAATTGAAGAGCCATTAGTAAATCAAGAAATATTACCTAAAAAAATTGAAGAACAAAAATCTAATGATAAAGTTGTTTTTGAAAAAGATATTGAAGAAAATATTGTTCAAGAACAACCTAAATCTAATCCAGAAATAATTTTTGAAAAAGATATTGATGACGATAAAGAACTTGAGGAAGATAGCAAATTATATAAAAAGCTTGTCATTTCTGAAAGTAGTGACCCTATAAAAAAAGATACCGAAAAAGAAATTGTTTTTGAAAAAATAAGTGAAGCTGTAGAATTACCTGTTACAGATTTAAATGACGAAATCGAGATCGAAACTGAAAAACCTGAAATTATTCGAGAAATTATTCAAGATTTTGATCCAGTTAAGCGTAAGCATCAGGGTACATCTGATCTAATGCTTGATCTAACATCACAAGAATCACCTTTAAAAGAATTTGAAGATGAGTTTATCGTTAATACTATCATTGAGCCTGTCATTGATGAAAAGATTAATACAGAATTAAAAAAAGAAGCAAGAGTATTAAATCTAAAATCATTAGATATATCAGATATAACGAATAAAAAATCAGCTTCTGTAACAACCCAAGAAGAAAACACTGAAATATCAGAAAGTGCTGAACCAGAAAACAAAGAGCCTGAAAAAAAAGGTTGGTTTTCTAAAGTTGTCGATACCTTAAACTCTCCAATTGAAATAAAATTAGCTCCTTCAGCAGATGGTGAAGGATCACTTATTTCTAAATTAGGAGGTATAAGTATTGGTCTTGGTAAACCTGTTGTCCGTGAAACCGATGCCGAACGTGAATTATGGACTAAAAAACTTAGAGAAAGATTATCAGGGACAAGACAAGCGTTTACCGAAAAACTTGAAAGATTGATGCATGGTAAAACCAAAATTGATGAGGACTTACTGGAAGAAATAGAAGAGATATTATTAGAAAGTGATGTTGGCATTCAAATGACTGACAAAATAGTTGGTAAGCTTAGAGAATTAGCCAAAGAAAATCGTTTTTTACCAGAAGAAGTTATGCCTTCGCTTTTTGATTATCTAAAATCTGAATTATCCATGGAAGAAGAACGAATTATTGTTGATGAAGATAGGCTTAACATTATACTTATGGTAGGTGTTAACGGTACAGGTAAAACCACAACTACAGGTAAAATAGCTGCTAAACTATCTATTAGTGATTATTCTGTTATTCTTGCTGCTGCTGATACATTTAGAGCGGCTGCTATCGAACAACTTGAAGTTTGGAGTCAAAGAGCAAATGTTCCATTGATCAAGCATCAAGAGAATTCTGATTCCGCTGCAGTCGTTTATGATGCAATCAAAGCTGCGAATGCTCGAAAAACTAATGTATTATTAATTGATACAGCTGGACGATTACATAACAAAGCACACTTGATGGATGAATTAAAAAAAATAAGAAGAATAATAGATAGTGAAGCTCCTAATGCCAAGCTTGAAGTATTATTAGTATTAGATGCAACAACAGGTCAAAATGGACTGAGTCAAGCAATGGTATTTAAAGAGGCTGTTAACTTAACTGGTATAGTTTTAACCAAACTTGACGGAACTGCCAAAGGTGGAGTTATTTTTGCCATAAAAAACTCACTTAATCTTCCAATTAAATTGGTTGGAGTTGGTGAGGGTCTTGAAGATCTTAGAGATTTTCAGCCACAGATATTTATAGATGCTTTATTCTCAGAAAAAAGCGATAATATGATTCAAGAATCTACTAAAATGAGAAGTTAGATTTATACTATTTGGAGTTGTTAGATTATGAGTAAAATATATGTTATTGGTGTTGCTGGTGGAACTGGTTCAGGTAAGTCAACCATAGCTAGAAATGTTGTCGAAGTTGTTGGTCATGCAAATGTAACTTATATACAACAAGATTCTTACTACTATGATATGCACCATTTGCCTATTGAAGTAAGAAGCAAATTAAATTATGATCACTTGGATGCCATAGATAACGATCTTTTGATTAAGCATCTTGAACAATTAAAACATGGTAAGAGTATTAAAAAACCTATTTATGATTTTAAAACTCATTCCAGATCACCATTAACTGAGCAAGTACCTGCAAGAAAAGTAATATTGATAGAAGGTATATTAGTTTTAGCTCATGAAAAGCTTAGAGAAATGATGGACATAAAAATATTTGTTGATACTGATGCTGATATAAGATTAATAAGAAGAATAAGTAGAGATGTAACTGAAAGAGGTAGATCTCTTGAGTCTGTAGTTGATCAATATATGGATACTGTTAGACCAATGCACGAAAGATTTGTTGAACCATGTAAAAAAAATGCAGACTTAATTATTCCAGAGGGTGGACATAATGAAGTAGCAATGGATATGTTGATCACAAAAATAAAATCACTTGCTGATAAGCCATTTGTTCCTGCTGTTCAAGTCTAATATATTTTAATTTTTGAGGTCATAGCAAATGAAAATACTCGTAGGAATATTAATAATATTCTTTATTTTAGTTTTTATGTATACAAGGGCTTTTCAAATTAATAAAGCTCCATTAAAATCTCCACCAGGTTTTTGGAAACGATTTGCATTTTATATGAATACTCATATCGCTGAGACTAGCGATAACAATGTTTTTGAAGAAATGAGGACACCAAAATATAAGATTAGCCCTGAGCATCTTTTTGAAAAAGTTAAAATGGGAGCAAATAAATTAGGCTGGAAAATAAATAATATTGATGAAAATAACAGAGAATTAGTTGCTGTTATTGAAACTAAGCTTTTTAAATTTAGAGATAATATAAAAGTAAAAGTTGATTCTGATATTCAAGGTTCTAAAATTTATGCTTATTCCAAATCTTCTTTTTCAATTGGGGATATGGGAGCAAATCAAAAACATATTATGGATTTATTAGAATTATTGAAGTAAAAAAATTATAATTTTATTTGGACTACAATTTTAATATATATGACAGAAGAGCTTAAAAATATACTAGATAAAAATTTAGAAGAAGTAAAAAAAGAAACTGAAATAATAGATTTTTCTTTGTTAAGTGAAGTTCTAAGGTATAGAGCAAAAGTTACACCTGATAATATTCTCTATACATTTTTAACTGATGATAATAATGAATCAACCTTTACTTATAATCAACTTGATCAAAAAGCAAAATTAATTGCCTCAAAACTTTTAACTACTCTAAAAAGAGGTGACAGAGCTTTGTTACTTTATCAGCCTGGTTTAGATTTTATTGCAGGATTCTTTGGTTGTCTATATGCAGGTGTTATTGCTGTACCAGCTTATCCACCTGATCTAAAAAGGATTAACAAAAGCTTACCAAGACTTATGTCTATAATTAAAGATTGCCAATCCTCAGTAATTTTAACAACTTCTGATATTTTAATATTTGCCAAAACATTAAATGATAGTGTTCCTTTATTAAAAAAAACATCTTGGCTTACTACAGATAACATTTCTGAAAATGATTATCAAGCTACTTATAATTCCGAAATAATAAAAGACGATATTGCTTTTATTCAATATACTTCTGGTTCAACTGGTGAAGCAAAAGGTGTAATGATTAGCCATGAAAACCTTATCTATAATCAAAAAATGATTGAATTTAGTATGGATAGTACATCTAAATCAACTTTTACCAGTTGGCTACCACAATACCATGATATGGGATTAATTGGTAATATATTACATCCATTATTTATTGGTAGTTCATGTGTTTTTATGTCACCTTTTTCATTTTTAAAAAAACCT
>JACMQJ010000405.1 GCA_014377055.1 Candidatus Sericytochromatia bacterium | reverse complement strand
ACTTGAACTATAATAATATCAACGAAATATAATAGTTAAACTTATGTCAAAGAAGACAGGAGAAATTTAAAGTGGCTAGTCAAGAAAAAATCAGAATTAATGATAACACCAAATTATTGTTTGATAGGGCAGCAGATTTTCTAAAACTAAGTGAAGAAGGTCGTAATCTTTTAAAAACACCATACAGAGAACTAACAGTTCAAATGCCCATTAGAATGGATAATGGTGAATTAAAAGTTTTTACTGGATATAGAATACAACATAATGGTAGTAGAGGTCCATACAAAGGTGGTATTCGCTTCCATCCATCTGTCGACATTGATGAAGTCAGAGCTTTAGCTGCTTTAATGACATGGAAAACAGCTATTATAAATATTCCTTTTGGTGGTGCAAAAGGTGGTGTTACATGTGACCCCAAAAAACTTAGTATTGGTGAGCTTGAGAAAGTTTCAAAAAGCTATATGTCAAAAATAGATTTAGTAATTGGACCTTACAGAGATATTCCAGCACCTGATATGAATACTAATGCTCAAGTAATGGCTTGGATGATGAGCGAATATGGTAAAAAGCATGGTCATACATTAGCTATTGTGACAGGAAAACCTGTCGCATTAGGTGGCTCGCTTGGTAGAGAAGAAGCAACAGGAAGAGGTTGTGTCTATATTGTTAAAGAAGCTTGTAACGATTATGGTGTAGATATAAAGAGCTCTATATCTGTTATTCAAGGATTTGGTAATGTTGGGTCTAATGTAGCTAGATTTATGGCAGAAGAAGGTAGTAGAGTAGTTGCTGTTAGCGATGTTCAAGGTGGCATTTATAATCCTGAAGGATTAGATATAACTGCACTATTAAAATATAGAGATGAAAATGGTAGTATCGCTGGTTTTCCTAATACCACAAAAGTAACCAATGAAGAATTAATTGAATTGCCTTGTGATATACTAATACCAGCTGCTTTGGAAGGTGTTATACATGCTGACAATGCCAAAAATATTAAAGCAAAAATAGTTATAGAAGCGGCTAATGCACCTGTTAGTATAACAGCTGATGAAATCCTAAAAAGTAAAAATATTCCTGTTATACCTGATATTATAGCTAACGCAGGTGGTGTGGTTGTTTCATATTTTGAATGGGTACAAAATCTACAACAATTTACTTGGGATCTTGACGAAATTAATTTTAAGCTCAAAAAGAGAATAGTAAAAGGTTATAGAGATGTTTTTGATTATTCAAAAAAGAATAATCTTTCTTTGAGAACAGCTGCCTTTGCTGTAGCAATTGAGAGAGTAATAGAAGTTGTAAAATTAAGAGGTTGGGGCTAAAAAATTAACAAATACCCTCTTTTTCAAGAGAGGGCATTTGTTGTTTTAGTTTACTCTAATCCCAATTACTCCAACTATCTTTATCATCTGGATAATAATCAAATTGGAAATCGCCTATTTTGACACTATCTCCCTCTTTAGCATTCATTTTCTTTAGTTGTTCAATTACACCAGCACCTGTAATAATTTTCATAAATCTATTTAAGGCTCTTTCATCATAGACATCAGTTAGAGCAAGAAGTTTTTGAATACGATGATGCTCAACTAAAAATATATTTCCTTTTTCTTGAGTTATTTTAACTAATTCTTTTTCTACATCTTCTTCGCTCTCTTCTTCTACCCAAGTGTCTTCTATTTTTGCAATAGTTGGAAGAACTTTACTAATGTAAGTGACTAATTCTTTTACGCCTTGTTTGGTTACTGCTGAAATAGCAAAAACTTCTAAACCAGTATCAGTAAAAGTCTTTTTTACTTCTTCAAAATCTTCTGGTAAAAATAGATCTGTTTTATTTAATACAATTATTTTTTGTTTATTTTCTATATCTCCAGGATAAAGCATTAATTCATGATTAATAGTTTCATAATCGAAAAAAGGATTTTCAGTGGAAGCGTCAACAATATGTACTAATAATCTTGTTCTCTCAACATGTCTTAAAAATTGGTGACCCAATCCTATTCCCTTATGAGCTCCCTCAATTAATCCTGGAATATCTGCCATAACGAAACCATCATTATCGCCTGACTTAACTACACCAAGATTTGGTGTAAGTGTAGTAAAAGGATAGTTTGCAATCTTTGGTTTTGAAGCTGAAACAACTGACAAAAGTGACGATTTACCAGCATTTGGTAAACCTACTAGTCCTACATCTGCAATTGATTTTAACTCCAGAGTAATATCTTTGATTATACCACTTACACCAGGCTCACTATAATGAGGTGTCTTATTGGTTGAGGTGGCAAATTTTGCATTTCCCCTACCACCTTTACCTCCTTTAGCTCCAACAAATCTTTTTTTGTCAACTGAGAGGTCAAAAATTATTTTACCTGTTTCTGTATCTTTAATTAGAGTTCCAACAGGAACTTTGATAATTAAATCATCTGCTTTTTTACCAAACTGATTTTTTATTCTGCCATTTTCACCTGGTTCAGCTGTAAATTTATGCTTAAATTTAAAATCTAATAATGTTTGTAAGTCTGTGGAAGCTTCAATAATTATAGATCCACCATCACCACCATCACCACCACTTGGACCACCATTGGGAACATATTTTTCTTTACGAAAATAAATAGCACCGTCCCCGCCACTACCACTTTCAATCTTAATACTTACAATATCTACAAAATTCATTATTTTACCAACTAATATTTACCAACTAATAACTAAAGAGGGAAAACGCAAGGACTACCCCTACGATATTGTATGGATAATCTTTTACATTTGCCCTCTTGTGTCGATAATCCCTAAAAAATAATAATGTACTACTTACAAAAAATAGTACATTATTATTTAAGTCGCTTCTATAGCTTCTACTTCTACTACTTCTTCTTCATCTTTATCAAGAACTTTATCAACTACAATTTGTACTGCCATAACTTGATCGTCATTAGCTAATTTTTGTAGTCTAACACCCTTAGTACTTCTACCTGATAAGCTAATTTCAGATACTTTTTGTCTAATAACTATACCTTTTGATGTAACGATCATAATTTCATCTTCTGAAGAAACAAAGAGAATAGATGATACTTTGCTTTTTGCTTTACCAGCTCTATCGAGCTTAATATTGGTAACACCCATACCACCCCTTGATTGCAGACGATACAAGGTTATAGGAGTACGCTTACCAAAACCATCAACTGTAACTGTTAATAGTTGAGGAATAGCTCTTATTTTTTCTTCATTTACATCTTCAAGATTATCTTCACTTTCTTCTTCTATTTCTTCAACTTCTACTAATACAGCAGTATCTTGATTATCAATAGTTCCTTCTTCATTGATATTTTCATCATTAGTTTCAATTTCAATAGGAGCATCCTCTTGAGGAAAAATACTGGTTGAGACAAGATCAAAACTAACTATCTTATCGTCTTTTCTTAAAGAAATAGCTTTTACACCTCTTGATTTTCTGCCTGTTGGTCTTACTTTTGCTTCTGGGTAACGAGTTGCAAAACCGTTACTCGTACCAATTACTACCTGTGAGTTGCTATCAGATAAGCCAACCCATCCAAGCTCATCACCTTCACCAAGTTCTATGGCTATTATGCCTCTATTTCTAATATTTTTGAAGAATGGTAGACTAGATTTTTTGATCAAACCTTTTTTGGTAAGCATGAACAAATAATGATCTTCACTAAATTCACTAACTGGTATAACGGCTGTTATATATTCTTCTTTTTCTAAAGGTAAAAGATTTGAGATATTTGATCCTTTCGCTTGACGACCTGATTCAGGTAATTCATAAGCTTTTAGGACATAAACAATTCCTCTGTTAGTCATAAAAAGAATTGAAGCATGACTAGAAGCAACAAAGAAATGTTTTACAAAATCTTCATCTCTGGTAGTTAGACCACCTTTACCTCTTCCACCTCTATTTTGATTTTCAAATTCATCAAGATGTACTCTCTTGATGTATCCTTGATTGGTAATAAAAATAGCCATTTCTTCGTCTGGTATTAAATCTTCATTTCTAAATTCACCAGGATCAATTGCTAATTGAGTTCTTCTTTTATCTTTATGTTTTTCGGTAACACGTGCTAATTCTTCTTTAATAATATTATCTATTCGTTGAGGATTAGCCAAAATATCTTTTAAATCATTTATTTTTAGCATCAACTCCATGTGTTCATCGTCTAATTTTTTCTTTTCTAGAGCTGTTAATCTTCTAAGTTGCATATCTAAAACTGCAGTAGCTTGAAGAGTTGTTAATTGATAATTAGATATTAATTTTTCTTGGGCTTCAGCTGTACTATTTGACGATCTAATATCTTTGATAACTAGATCAATATTTTCTTGCACAACTAATAAACCTTGAACAATATGATCTCTAGCATAAGCTTTATCAAGGAAAAATTGAGTTCTTCTAGTAATTACTTCATTTCTATGCTTTAAATATTCAACCAATATTTGTCTTAGTTCTAAAACTTGAGGTTTTTTGTCAACAATAGCAAGCATATTGATACTAAAGTTTGATTGTAAAAGTGTTTGTTGAAATAGATTGTTAATAACAACCTGTGGTATCGCATCACGTTTAAGATCAACTACAAGCCTCATACCATCTTTATCTGATTCATCTCTTAGATCTGAAACGCCTTCAAGCTTTTTATCTCTAACAAGATCAGCAATTTGCTCAATAAGTCTTTTTTTGCTTATTTGATATGGTATTTCACTGGCAACAATACTAACTTTACCCTTTTTATTTTCTTCAACATGGAGTATACCTCTAACTGTGACACTACCACGACCTGTAGTGTAAGCTTGCTTAATACCTCTATCACCAAGAATAATACCACCTGTCGGAAAATCAGGACCTTTAACAAATTCATGTAAATCTAAGCTTGTTGCATCTTTATTATCAATAAGATGAAAAAGAGCAGAAGTTATTTCTTCAAGATTATGAGGTGGAATACTCGTTGCCATACCTACAGCAATACCAATAACACCATTTAATAACAAATTAGGCACTAAAGCTGGTAGAACAGTAGGTTCTTGTAAAGTACCATCAAAATTATCAATCCAATTAACTGTATTAGCATCAATATCGACCAACATTTCAGTTGCTATTTTTGATAGTCTGGCTTCTGTATAACGCATTGCTGCTGGCGGATCATCATCAATTGAACCAAAATTACCCTGACCATCAACCATTAAATAACGTGTAGAAAAGTCTTGAGCCATTCTGACCATAGCGTCATAAATAGCAGTATCACCATGAGGATGAAATTTCCCCAAAACTTCCCCAACCAAACGGGCCGATTTTTTAAATGGTTTATCAGGACTCATATTTAATTCGTGCATAGCGTATAAAATTCTTCTATGAACAGGTTTAAGACCATCTCTGACATCTGGTAAAGCTCTTGAAACTATAACTGACATTGCGTAATCCATGAATGAATTTTTCATTTCATCTTTAATGTCAATCTCTATAATATTACCATGCGTAAAGGCTTTTTTTTCTTCCATATTATTTGGCTATCTCCATATTGTACAAACTTATTGTAATTGAATACAAACTAGTTGCCATCGGCAATTAAGATAAATGTCTGTGTTAACTTCATAACTAAATTATAACCTATTTTTATCCTATGGTTTATTTTTGCATAACAAACTTTATACTACTATTAATTAAAAAAAAACTATAATTTGATTTATATTTTTTCTATTTCTTCTAAACTCAACCCCGTTATTTCTGATATGTCATTACTTGCCATACCTTTATTTTTTAGTTTTTTGGCAACTACTTCCTTATCTTGTTTAATTTTTTTATTTAAGTTATTAAGTTCAATTTGAGATTTTTCTTTTTCAGATTTTTCTTTTTCAGATTTTTCTTTTTCAGATTTTTCTTTTTCAGATTTTTCTATTTCTAATTTAATTCTTTCAATTTCAAAATTAACTTTTTTGCGTACTAATTTAAGCTCATTTTTTTCAGTTTTAAGTT
>JACMQJ010000404.1 GCA_014377055.1 Candidatus Sericytochromatia bacterium | reverse complement strand
ATCAAATTTATTACCTGGAATTGTATATTTTCTAATTACAAGTTTTTTTCCTATTTCGGTATAAGGTGTTTTTAAGCTATTCATTTTCATTAATTCTTTGAGATTAAGATTTTTACTCTTTGCTACTGTTTTAAGATTTTCACCTTTTTTTACAGTATATGTTTCAACTGAAACTTTGCCAGGTTTTAGAATATCAAACTCTTTAACAGCTTTTTTTTCAACTAACTTAGTTTTAGAAACAGGTTTATTTATAGCATACGAATTTAAAGAAAGAGAAAAATTAAGAGGTATAGCAATAGATAAAGCAATTAATTTATTTATATAAGTCATAGTATTTTTAATATCCTTTCCATTTAATAAAATATCAAATTTTTGATTAAATTTTTTCAAATTATATCTATATACTAAATTTTTTAATTGATCTTTGAAAAAAGTTTTTATACGTTTCGAATGAGTCATCATTTTTCAAGTTTAATATTTGCTAGCTCATAATTTAAATAAAAAATATTTTTATAAAAAGTGACTAAATATTTTCTTAATATTTTAGAAAAATTCTATTAATTAAACTATAATTTGGAAAATTAATAAATTATAAATGATGTGTAAATGAAAAAGTTATTAGTTTTTAGTTTAATATTTTTGGGTTTATCAAATAATCCTGTATATGCTTGTCTTAGCTGTGGATGCAGCTCTTCGGGGTCTAGCTCAGATTTAGGATCGCTTGGTGCAGCCTCGAGTATTTTTTCTAAAGGAAAAATGTTTTTACTTCAATTTGGATCTGGTTTACGAAGTATCAACGGTACTTTTAATGAGATTGGTAATTGGAATCCTGCTCCAACAGATAGCGGGCTTTATTCCTTACAGAACACATTAGGAATGATGTATTTTCCTACAACCCAACTTAGTTTTGGTATTCAATTACCTGTAATTTCAAATTTTTTATCAAAGGCGAATTGGGGCTCTTTTGGAAGTATTGCCCCAACTGATTTACCTAACACATCCATTGGTACAGGTCTAGCCGATATAAGCCTACAAGCTACTTATAAATTTTATGATGACGATAATTCTAACTTTGCCTCAGCAATATGGGGAAAAGGTAGTATCCCCACTGGTTCTAATAATGGTAAACCAGAGAATATGACGGGAAGCGGTGTTACTAGTCTTACTGCTGGTATACTTGGTATCAAAAAATTGGGTAAGTTTGAACTATTGGCAAATATAGGTTATCAACAGCCATTAGGTAAATCACCAAATAATACAAAATCATTTTCTGTAGGTAACGCCTTTCTTTATCAGTTACAAGGCAGTTATCAAATAACCCCTGACTTTAAGGCAGGTCTTGGTCTAAGTGGAATTATTGGCAAATGGTTATTTACAAATAGTGATACATCAATGACAACTAGCAAAATAGGTTTTTTGGCTAATGCTCAGTATGACTTAACACCATACAATGGTATTGGTCTTAGTATCGGTTACGACCCAAAATTTTTGGGAACAAATGCAATGACCGATAATTCATTAAATATAGTATTTTATCAATTTTTGTAAGGAAGATTATGAATAAAAAAAACTTACATATTACAGCATTACTACTAATGTCCTTTTCATTAATTGGTTGTGACTTACTAAGTAATACAAATCCTAATCCAAGTGTAGTAAATACATCAAACTCAATTAAAGTAAATTATAAAGTATCAAAAACTATCACTGTTGGCAAAACACCTCATGGTATGGCTCAAGCAGGAGGCTTTATCTACAACTCAAATATTGGCGAAAACACTATTTCAGTTATTGATAGTAAAACAGATACAGTCGTAAAAACTATTACTTTGGTTGATGGTGTATCTGGTTATATGAGGGTTTTTAAAGATGGTAAAAATGTTTTAGTCAATGACACCAAAAAAGGTGATTTGCTAGTTATTGATCCCTTACAAGATCATAAAATATTGCAAACCATTCATGTTGGTTCTGGACCAGATAAGATAAGAATTTTGGATGATGATAAAACAGTACTTGTTTCTTTAACTGATGAAGAAAAAATAATTGAATTAACTTTTGAAGCAGATAGAAATAAAACCCCAACAAAAAAAGAATTAAAAGTAGGTAAAATGCCTGAAGGAACAGAACATCGCTTTTTAGCTGTCTCTAATGAATGGGTTGCAGTTCCTAATATTGATGATAATGATGTTAGCTTAGTAAATCTTTCTACAGGTGTTGAAAAAAGATTAAAAGATGGAAATGAACCAACTGTGATGGATATAAATGTCATGAATAACAAAGCGGAAAATGTTGTTGTTGGTAATACTGCATCAAATACAATAACAATTTTTGATATTAATTCTGATAGCAAAAAAACTTTGACAGATGTTGGATTAGCTCCGACTGATGTTGTAAGTTACCCACGTATGAATAAAACCTTTATAACTATGTCTGGTTCTAATGATGTTGCTGTTATCGACTACTCAACAAAAACTTTGTTAAAGAGAATATCTATAGGAAAAAGACCCGTTCATATTTATATTACCAACAATGATAAATTAAATAATCCAGAGATATGGGTAGGTAATGATGATGGAGATTCTGTAACAGTTATTGATCCTGAAAAAATGGAAGTGAAAACAACTATTAGTGTCGGAAATGGTCATCACAAAATGGCTTTTACTAATGATAAAGCTTATGTAAGTAATATCAATGATAATACTATTACTGTAATCAATAGAAATTAGTCTCAGTAATAAATAGTATCTAGCCACGAATGACGCAAATAAACACAAATAATATTAAATATTAAAAAATTATGCGTATTAATTAGTTTCTTATTCGTAGTAAAAATATTCTTATTTATACTGTATTTGATTCAGATAAATATCTCCCAACAACATTAAAAATACAATTAAAATAAACTGTTAATTATTTATTAATTAAAGGTACTATATTTTAGTTTTTTATTATTGTATAATTAAAAAAAACTTGCATTAGAGTTTTCATTCGGTAATTT
>JACMQJ010000403.1 GCA_014377055.1 Candidatus Sericytochromatia bacterium | reverse complement strand
CCTTTATTGATTGTCAAATCAATACCAGTTATTAAGGATATACCTAAAGTTAAAGTTGCTATCAACCACTCTATTTTATTACCTCTATTCGCACCTATTTCAGCACCATTTGACTCAATGGTCAAAAATACTGTAAAAGAGAAAAAAGAAGAAATTATGAAAAGACTTCAACTTCAAAATACCGACAAAAAAACTAGATCTAAAGATGATAAATTGAACGAAACAAAGGGTATTATGAATGATGTTGGCGGTGGCTTGGGTAATAGCCTTAAGAAAAAAAAGTAATCTTTTAATATAATGGGCGATTAAATAGTCTATAAAAGAAATCAAAAAGATAATAACACGATATAATAAAAGAAATTAAGGATAAAACGAATAGTATTAATTTATCTCTATCTATCTGAGATTTGTACGATTTTGCATAAAAATAGAATCCCATAATTAGTGGGGCAAAAAACGAAAAAATATCCATAGCTTTAATATCTACATTAAGAAAAAACATACTTTTTCCAATCTATTAAATTTAGTTTTAACCAAATTATGAAAATAATAGTTTAAAATATAACTCAATTAACAAAAATTAGGCATAAAAATTTTAAAAATTGATATAATAAGTTCAATATTGTTTTTAGGAAAACTTGATGAATCAAGACAAAATTAGAATTTATCTATCTGCCAGTATTAGCAATGCGACTAACAATCAATATATCTGTGATAAGTTTTCACTGGATAAATTCGTTATAGATTTACCTCAAACCATTACACCAAAAGAATTGAATCATGAAAACTTTCCTTTAGATGTTTATCAACAATGTTTGGTTATGATGAATGCTTCTGATATAGGATTACTTTTATTAGATTCTTATGGTCGTGATTGTGCTTGGGAAGCAGGATGGTATTCAGCAAATAAAGACAAAAAATTAGTTGCCTTTGTTGAATCAAGCTCGCATTTTATGAGAGATTGGATGATTAAAGGTGGAATAGATATTTTTATGACAACTAATCCTAGACTTTATGATTATGCTATAGTAGATCCAGTTTTAAGACATAAAAAAGTTGTTTTTATTGAAAAATTAGATGATATTGGCAATAAAATTTTTGATCTTATAAAAAACAAATAAATCAATTAATACTTTGACTTTTGTAAATATATTTTTACATTTAATAATGGTCGTAATGATCATCGTATATATATGATAAACTAGAATTAGTTCTAATAATTAAGAGGATTTCTAACTATGAGTTCTATCGAAGGAATACCTAGCTACGTTTTGCAAAACATGTCTATGGTACAAGAAAATATCAAAAGTATAATGGCTGATAATCTTGGTATTGGTGGATCTAAAGTAGATTTTGATGGTTTTCTTAGCTCTGCTATAGGTGATATGTCCTCTACTTTTAATGACTCAGACTTTGGTGATGGTATTATGTATGAAGGTAATTCCTACGGAAAAGCAATGCCTGGTATGTCGGGTAACTCAGCCAAAGCTCAAGATATAAACAGAATGATTAAACAACAAAACCTAAATAGTCATTTACCTGATACAGAGGCTACAGCATCTATTAATAAAGCTTATAACTCATTACTTAATGGTGATATGGCAAAACAACTTGCTCCCGAAATAGCATCTATTGACAATAAAAGTATTAATGAACTCAAAAAAATAAAAAGTAATAATACATCTGTTGTTGATGATAATGATTTTTTTAATGCCAACTCTTTAACTCCGTTTCAGATAACCGATATTCTAAAAAAGAAAGGCTCACCTTACGCTTATAAAACTTATGAGGGAAATAAGTCAATTGGTCAACTCATTTATGACGAATGCCATAAAGCAGGTAGTATTGATAAAGGAAATCATCAAATTAATCCATCATTAGTTATATCAATTATGGGTGCTGAATCAACTTTTGGAACAGACCCAAAAGCTTATCAGAATAACCCTTTTAATATTAGAGTAAATGGTAGTTTTTCTAACGTAAATAAATTTGAACAAAGCTTAAACATGGCTGTTAATACAATGTATAACTGGGCTCAAGATAGACCAAAAGACTCAAAAGTTTCTTTTTTAGATTATGCAGGAGACAAATATTGTGAAAACTATAAACAGGAATGGAAGCCAAATGTTGAAAAATATTTTTTAGAATTTAATACACATACAGACAGTATGCCAGCTCTAGCTAACAAAATTAATGATAATGATCAAAATCAAAAGCTGATGAATCAAGTCTTATCATCATTAAATACTGGCACACCATCTAGTCCAGGAATGAATATTGCTGATTTGATGAAAATGGTAAACAACAAAAATAATCCTCAAACAGTAAATGCCTTAAAGAATATGAACATGCTCTCAGCAATGGATACTAGTTCAATAATGGGCGAAAATAAGGAAGAATAATAGATGGAATTTAGTGCATCAATCAAAGATGAATTAACTAATCTATTTAATTATAATTATTTTTATGAAAGAGTAAGAAGCGAAATAGAAAGATCAAATCGTTATTCTAAACCTTATTCGATAGTAAGATTCGATATTGATAATTTTAAAGAAGTAAATAATAAATTTGGTTTTGAATTTGGTAATGTTGTTCTTAAGCAAATCGCGGAGATTTCTAAAAATACATCTCGTGGATCGGACATCATTGCTAGACAAGAAGCGGAAAACTTTTTAGCTATGCTACCAGAAGTAGATCTTGATGACGCTTTTGTTTTTGCTGAAAGATTAAGAAGAGCAATTGAAGAGAATGAAAACTTTGGCGACGAAAAAAATCAGGTTAAATTAACTGTTAGTATGGGTATAGTTACTTATATTCGTAAAGAAGGAATGGAAATTAACCAGTTAATGCAAATTCTTGATACTGCTGTATATCAAGCCAAACAGAATGGTAGAAATTGTATTGTTCCTTATACTAGTTTTATGCCACAAGAAGATTATATCTAAAATATTATGATCCTAAGTAAGTTGTAAAAGGTTGCATTAATTAAATTTCTTATATAATTTTGTTTAGCATATTATAACTCTCTAATACTTTTAGTTATGTAACTTATAAGTTTACGTTTATATTTTATTGGTGTAAACTTAAAGTGTTGTGTGAATGCAATAGTCATACAAATGACTGGTTTTCTTTACTTTTGTTTGCATAAAAGTAATGGTAAATAGACATTAATCTTTTTTGAATAAATACCATTATTAATTCAAATAAATCTTATGGTTTAATCTTTGTATGACTCTAATGAATTTGTAGTTAATTAGATTTATATAGTCATAACAAAGGAGTTAAAAATGAGTAATAAAAATGTGTTGGGAACGAGAGTCGAGTTTGAAAGTGGATATGGATCTGCTTATATGTATAGCCTTGCAAAATTACAAGAGCAAGGATTTGAAAATATCAGTAAACTTCCTTTTTCGATCAAAGTTCTTCTTGAAGCTGTTCTGCGTGAATGTGATGATTACTTGGTTACACAAGACGATGTCAAAAAGCTTGCCAATTATGATCCAAAAAATCCTGGTGAAGAAGAAATACCTTTTAAACCTGCTAGAGTAATTTTACAAGATTTCACGGGTGTACCAGTTGTAGTTGATTTAGCTGCATTACGTTCAGCTATGGCTAGAATGGGTGGAGATCCAGAAAAAATTAATCCTATAGTTCCTGTTGATTTAGTCATAGATCATTCTGTCATGGTTGATAGAGCTGGTGATGATCAGTCTTTTGCTTACAATACCAAAATTGAATTTGAAAGAAATAGAGAAAGATACGAATTTTTGAGATGGGGACAACAAGTTTTTGATAACTTTGGTGTAGTTCCTCCTGCTCGTGGTATTGTTCATCAAGTTAATCTTGAATACTTGGCAAAAGGTGTTTGGAATAAAAAAGAAGAAGATAAACAAGTTTTTTATCCTGATTCACTTGTAGGTACTGATTCACATACAACTATGATCAATGGTCTTGGAATAGTTGGCTGGGGTGTTGGTGGTATTGAAGCTGAAGCTGTAATGCTTGGTCAACCTATTTATATGCTCATTCCTGAAGTCATTGGTTTTAAATTAATTGGTAAATTAAAAGAAGGAGTAACTGCTACAGATTTAACTCTAACTATTGTACAGATGCTTAGACAAAAAGGCGTTGTTGGTAAATTTGTCGAATTTTATGGTTCAGGTTTAAGCAATATATCACTTCCAGATAGAGCTACAATAGCTAATATGGCTCCTGAATATGGTGCTACCATTGGCTTTTTTCCTGTTGATCAAAACAGTTTAAATTATTTACATCGTACTGGTAGACCAGATGAGCTTGTCAAAACAGTTGAAGTTTATAGCAAAGCACAAGGTTTATTCCGTACTGACGAAACAGAAGATCCAATATTTACTGACACTCTCGAACTAGATTTATCTACTGTTGAACCATCACTTGCAGGGCCGAAAAGACCACAAGATAGAGTTGCACTTGCACAAATGAAAGCTGATTTTGAAAAATCATTAACCGACAAAAGTAGAACCAAAGGTTTTGCATTAAGTGAAGAAGCTTTAGCTAAAACTGGTAATTATAATTCTGAAATTGATATGCACCATGGAGATGTTGTTATTGCAGCTATTACCAGTTGTACAAATACCTCAAATCCTAGTGTGATGCTCAGTGCTGGTATTGTTGCCAAAAAAGCTGTTGAAAGAGGATTAAAAGTAAAACCTTATGTCAAAACTTCTCTTGCTCCTGGATCACGTGTTGTAACTGAATATCTTGATGAAGCTGGTTTAAGCGATTCCCTTGATCAACTTGGTTTTAATCTGGTTGGTTATGGTTGTACTACTTGTATTGGTAACTCTGGTCCTCTTTCAGATGACGTTGAAAATGCTATTAAAGAAGGTGATTTGGTTGTGGCTGGTGTTTTATCTGGTAATAGAAATTTTGAAGGTAGAATACATCAAAATGTAAAAGCAAATTATTTGGCTTCACCCCCTCTAGTCGTGGCTTATGCTATTGCTGGAACAGTAGATATAGATTTAGTTAATGAGCCTCTTGGAAAAGGAAAAAATGGCGAAGATGTTTACTTAAAAGATATTTGGCCTACAACCGAAGAACTTAATGCACATCTTGAAAATGCAGTTAGACCTGATTTATTCAAAAGTATGTATAACAATGTAGGTGAATCAAATCCTAGTTGGAATGCTATACCTGTTAAAGCTGAAAAATTGTTTAATTGGGATGAAAATTCAACCTATATACAAGAACCACCATTTTTTGTTGACTTAGCAAGAGATCCTTCACCTATTAGTTCAATTCTAAATGCTAGGACTTTAGTTATGGTTGGTGACTCTATTACAACCGATCATATTTCTCCAGCTGGTTCAATCAAAAAAGACACACCTAGTGGGCAATATCTTATTAACAACAATATTGATCAAGCGGATTTTAACTCTTACGGTTCGAGAAGAGGAAATGATAAAATCATGACTCGTGGTACTTTTGCTAATGTCAGATTAAGAAATTTATTAGCTCCTGGAACTGAGGGTGGTTATACAACCTATTTTCCTGAACAAAAAGTAGAATTTATTTATGATGCAGCCATCAAATACAAAGAAAGTAATACACCTCTTGTGGTTATCGCTGGTAAAGAGTATGGAACAGGTTCATCAAGAGATTGGGCAGCCAAAGGAACATACTTACTTGGTGTAAGAGCTGTTATGGCAGAGTCATTTGAAAGAATACATAGAGCAAATCTTGTTGGCATGGGAGTCTTACCTCTTCAATTTTTGGAAGGTCATAATCCTGAGTACTATGGTCTAAAAGGTGATGAAATTTTTGATATTGTTGTTGATGATAATCTCAAAGCTAGACAACAAGTTGAAATTATTGCTAAAAAATCTGACGGTACAGAAATTAAATTTAAAGCATTATGTAGAATAGATACACCTGTGGAAGTTGACTATTACAGAAATGGTGGTATTTTACAAACTGTTTTGAGAAGTTTCTTAAAAGCATAAAAAATATATTTTTATGCGGATGCTCTTTTAGAGCATCTTTTTTTTATTGATATTTTTTCTCTTATAAAAATTTAGTGCACCTAAGGCACAAAAAATCTCAAAATTAACGCTAAATAAATTAAAACATTATTTATTTGCAAAAATACTAGAAAGAAGATAATTGATCATAGAAATAGGCTTTTTTATATCTTGCTTGGGATATTTATTTAATATACGTTGTGCATTGGTTCTTAGTATCCTTTCTCTTGACAGAGTATTTCCTTCTGTTGCCAATAAAACTTTAGCAAGTGGAAAAGCAATAGGATAAAATGGCCAATCTGAGCCAAACAATATTTTTTCATCGCCCATTATATCTATAATTTCTTTGATGGCCTGTGGTGGCTGACCACTCAATTCAAGATAAACATTATCATATTTTTTTCCTAATAAAGCTGCTTCTCTAAATCTATCAATACTTGAATGTCCCATGATAATTGTTACATCAGGATACTCTTTTATAGCTGTTTCATAATCTTTTATTTCAACATATTTTCTTTCAAATTCTGGTGATAATGGGCTATGACCAGAATGATAAAGAACAGGTAATTTAAATTGGCGTGCAAGTTGCAAAAGCTCCATACTAAGTTTATTGGAGGGCTTGATCATTTGTATTGGTGGATGTATTTTTATTCCTCTTGCACCATCTGATATAAATGATTCCATCTTTTCCATTTTGTTACCAAGTGCTAAAGGGTGAATAGAAATGAACGGGATCAATCTTTCTGTATTTTTGACGTTTTCTAAAATATGTTCAGAGTTTTTTGAGGCTATAACTAACTCAACAGCTAAAATAACAGATTTTTCAACTTTCATTCTATCCATTTCAGCAATAATATTTGGTACTGTATGAGTTTTAGATATACCTCTATTATTAAGTGCTTGTTTCATTGTTTCTCTTTGACATCTTTTGGCATTCTCAGGTGTAAAATCATAAGCCGCATAATTATCAAGATCTATAGGATTTCCTTCTTCTGGAAAAAAGTGTTGGGTTCTACAAGGGCATTGTAAATCTATTTTTTTGCTCAAAAGATAATTAAAACCAAGATGTGCATGAAAGTCAATTATTCCATCATCAAAATATCCATCATTTAAAGTTAGATCTCCGTTTTCATTCTTTGAAAAATATTCTAATTTTATTAGATCTTTGACATCATCAAATTTCATAAACTTACCTTTTAAAATTTATTAAGATTAATTGTTTAATTATAATTGCAATTAATCTTTAACTGTTATTTATTTAGTATTTTTAAATTAAATTTATTTAAACAATTCATGACTTTTTTTATTGACTAGGATATTATATGATTATTATATTATTTAGTTTTAAATTAAAATGCTTTATAAACCGTTAAAAAATACATCTATAATCATTTTATCAATTATCATATTTTCTTGTTCATCAAGCCACAAAATTAACACAGCTGATACTAATAATTATATACAACAACCAATTATTACATCTCCATCTTTAGCTCCAGTAAAAATTACAGCTTCTATTTTACCTAAAAATGATACAGTTGTACCAATTGATAATGTTTTGGACGAAACAAATAATGATACAATTGACTCTAAAGTACCAAACATAACTATTTCTTCAAGCTCCCAGCTATTTAATAATACACCTGTTCTTTCACAAGCATATATTGAAAATGAATTTAAAGAAGCTCAAATTAGATCTAATATAAAAGTTTCAGATTATACAACAGTTACCAATATTCAAAAAACAGCTGACAATAAAGGTTATAAAAAAACTTTTAAGAATAAAAATGACGAGGGAGCAATAGTTTATAAAACAGGTGCTAATAATGCTTATTGGATACATGGTAATATCTATAAAAAATTTATTAAGTCAGGCGGAATTATTGATGACTTGGGATATCCAATTACTGACGAAAATAAGCCTCTTCCTGAAGAAAAAATAAGCCTTGATGTTATAAAACAAAACTTTGAGGGTGGTGTAATATACCTCATTAATGATAAAGATAGACAAGATATTTATGCTGATAACACAGTTGTCAAAACTCTAAAAGAGATGAACTTTTCTACTGAAAACAATTATAGTTTTTCTAATTATGAATTTCCAACTTATTCAGAAAAAAGTACAGGCAGAAGAGGTGATCCTGTAAATATGATTTTTGTGGCAAAAAATCAACAACAAATTGAAAAATCTTTTGATGACGCAGGTTGGTCTAAACCAAAATTAGGTCTTAGTAATTTACCTGTTTCAGAGCTTCAAGCTTTTGGACGAAAACAAGATTTAGCATTTGTTAATGATACTTCTAGTGTTCTCACACTTTATAGTCATCGTAATCATATTAGATTATGGAAATCAGAATTTAAAGAAGGGGATAATGAAATCTGGATAGGTGGTGCGACTGAGGACATAGCTGTTAAAAAAAAGGATAAGATGTTAAGGAAAGAAGAAAAAGCAAACTCTTCACCTGATAAGTCTAATCCATTTACACATGTAGTTGATCCTGATACAGATCGTGAGAGAGACTATGTGGGTAAGAGTATTCAAGAATCAGATCCAAATGTTAGCTTAGTTTATCTTAAAACAAAAAATACAAATCTAATTTCTTTGCCTATCGAAACTTTGAATGGAGGACTAGATCTTGTTATTTGGGATAGTCGACTGTTAGTTGTTAACATATCAAAATAACTACAGTAGTATAAATATTATTTGGTCTTGATTCTTGACTTAAGATTTCTAAGATTATTTATCTTTTCTAACTTTAATTTTGACAAATTCTTTTTTAAATGGATTATATTTTCTTTGCTGGTTAGATAATTTTATAACTACCTGTTTATCATTTGAGAAGTAACTATTTAGTTTTTTAAAAATACTTTTTATCTTTTTCATTTATACTCCTACATTGCCTTTTATATTTTAGTTGCAAAGTATAATTAAATTATACCCAAAATACTTTTTACTAACCATATTATAAGCCATTTATTCAGATTTTATTAATATAACCTCAGATTAAAGATTTGTTATACAAAAATTAATTAAAACTTAAGTAAGAAAACACCAGTAACAATCTATATATTAAATTATAAGTGTATAAATTAATTTATCCATTTTAATAAATTCTTAGATGTATTATCATTATTAATGTAGAAAATTATAATAGCTTTAGAATGAATTAATTTTGTAATTATTAGCCTTTATAGTTGTAGTTTTAAAATATCATATTGATATAAGGAGTAGAATTAATGTCAAAATTAGGTATAAATCCTTTTGATAAGCCAACTGGTAACTTTAACACAAGCAAACCTAGCAGTGGCGGTAGTAAACCATCAATAAGTAACGATCCTTTTTCTGGAGCTTCAAGCAGTACCTACAAAACACATGATAGCTTTGGTGGTGGTAATAAAACGTCTGTAAGTAGTGACCCTTTTGGTACTGGTAACTCATCAAGACCTAGTAATAATTCAAGTGATCCATTCAGTGGAAGTCATTCATCAAAGCCTAGTGGTAACAGTGGATATAGTGATCCATTTAGTAATAGTAAGCCAAGTAACTCAAGTGATCCTTTTAGTCACAATAATAAACCTAGT
>JACMQJ010000010.1 GCA_014377055.1 Candidatus Sericytochromatia bacterium | reverse complement strand
TATTAGTACTGATATTGACAAAATTAATCTAAAAAGATTAGAAAAAGATTTATTATCGCTAAAATAGCTTAAGTCAAAAAAATATGGTTCTAAAGTAATATTTAACTAAAGTTGTTATTCTTTTTTATTTTGAGAATTATTTTTAGTAATATATTTTAAAATGATAAAATATAATACTAAGTGGTACAATTTATTTATGTTTTTATGAGAATTTTTAAAATTAAAGTATTTAGCAAATGTTCTTAAAAGAAAATTTATTTGATAAAATCTTAAATTATTTCTTTAAGCAAAAAGCTTTTTATATTCCTTAGTTTTACGCTAAAGCCAACTCCTACCAAGTAAATTTGTTTATTAGATTCTAAGTATTTATTGTAATATCCTTTTGATTCTATTTTATTTAATGCTGTTTTTGCAGTTCCTAACTTAAATTCAAAGATGTATATAATTTTATCTGTTTCTATTACACAATCTATTCTTTCTGTGCTTACTTCCATTTCAGCATTTATTCTTACACCTATTAAATTTATAATCATATATAAAATACTATGATAATAGGCTTCTTTATTTTCAATAAAAATATCATAAGGAATATCATCAAAAATAGTTTTCATTATTTTTATGAAGTCATCTAAATTACCTTTTTCTAATGATTCCGTTAATCTATTTATTGTTACTGCTTTACTTTTTTGATTATTATTTACAAAATCTTTTAAAAGATAGTTTAAAAAAGATTCTTTTACTTCCATATTTGGATAACTTAAAACATAGCTTCTGAATGGAGAATCGGGATTTATAATTTCTTTTATTGTTAAATAACCTGTTTGGAATAATAAAGCATAAACATTCATGTCATCTACTTCATAAGAATCAAAATCTTTTTGGTCTAAAATACAACCATCTAATTCTTTTACATCTAAATAATATTTTCTAATCATTTTTATCAAAAAAGTTGGTGTACCTGTATCAAACCAATAATTAGCTATTACATTTTTACTGAAAAGTACTACTAATGAATATGGGTTATACAAAAAGTTTTTTCCGTCCCAAGAATATCCGTTATACCAACTTTTTAGCTCTTTTTTTAATTCTATTTCTGTTTTATTTAATTTCTTTGCTAATAATTGTATTCCTCCACCAAAATATGAGTATAGTTGATTTTCATCTATTCCTAAGATTTTTGAATATTTTTCATCAAGTGTAATATCATTTATATTATTTAAGGCAGAAAAAACTGATGTTTTACTAAATTTAGAAACTCCTGTTAAAAACATAAAATGAATATGTTCGTCAGCTTCCTTTAGAGTTATATAAAAATCTTTTATTACTGCTCTCATTTCTTTTGCTTTTTCTATATCTTCTATAAACTCAGTGATAGGCTTATCATATTCATCTATCAAGATTACAACTTTTTCTATTTTGCTTAATTTTTCTATAAGCTATTTAAAACTAGTTTTATAATCTTTAGTTTTTAGCTCTATTTTATATTGCTCAGCAAACCACTGTATTTTACTATCCAATGATTCGATAAATGCTTGTGTTCCTCTTGCGTAAACCATTCCATTAAAATCAATTCTTATGACAGGATATTTTTTGAACTCTATTTTATCATATATCCAAAGGTCTTTAAAAAGCTCTTTTTTACCCAAAAATATCTCTTGTAGCGTGCTAATTAGTAATGATTTACCAAATCTTCGTGGACGAGAAAGAAAAAAATATTTAGATTGATTGTCATTATTTAATAACTTAAATATTTCTTCGGTTTTGTCAATATATAAGCAATCTGTTTCTATAATATTTTTGAATGTATACATTCCTAATGGTAAATTTTTCATAAAATAGTAATAGAAAACTTAGAACTCATTTTTTACTCCTAGACAAAATATCTACTGTTCATCAAGTATACATAAAAAAGCCCAATAAATTTATTTAATTTATTGGGCCTTTTTAAAATCAGTTCTATTTTTTTATATTTCGATTACAGCTTGCTCAAATGGCATTCTTATTTTTTTATATGAAGCAGTTTGATCTTCTGAACTTCTGTAACCAATAGGACAAATTGTTTGTGAAGCAAATCCTAACTCAGTTAAACCTAGTATCTTATCAAATGCAACTCTATCAAATCCCTCCATAGGACAAGCATCAATATCCATCATAGCAGCAGTGGTTAATAATGTTCCCATTGCTATATATGTTTGTTTTTGCATCCAACTTTGTAAATCTTCTTTTGATTTTGATTTAACAAAACCAACCATCATATCTTTGTATCCTTGTAACATTTCAACGGGTACTCCTCTTTCATCTGACATTTGTTTTACATACGCTGAAACATCATTTTCATCAAGATCAATTTTTGAAGCTATTACTATCAAATGTGAAGCATCTCTTACATGAATTTGTCCAAAAGCATTTTTGAATAATTCTTCACGTACTTGTGGATTTTTTATAAGAATAAATTTCCAAGGTTGTAAACCAAAAGATGAAGCACTAAGCCTCATTGCATCTAAAAGAGTATGTACCTGATCATCTGATAATTTTTTGCTTGTATCAAATATTTTTGTAGCATAACGCCATTCTAGTGCTTTTATAACATTATTTGTCATAGTCATTTTCCTTTATAATATAATTTAATAGCTTTAAAACTAAAATAATTTTAAATAATATCTATCTTTCTAAAAATTACTTTAAGAAAAGAAGCTGGAATCAACTCAATTCTTAGATAATTTTACATCCAAGACTTACAGATTTTATTTTAACCTACATAGTAATTTTTGTGGTAAAAATTAAGGATAAATAATTTCTCATTTGATCAGTCTTTTTTTATCAAATATTTAATGGTTAAACCTTGTACTATTATTGAAAAAATGACAATTGAATAAGTCATAGTTAAAATTAAATCCCTTTCATAACCTGAATTGATTGATAGAGCTAGAGCTACAGCTAGACCGCCTCTTAACCCAGCCCATGTCATTATTTTGGTTGAGTTAGAATCAAATGATTTTTCAAGCTTTTTAAATATTTTTATTGGAATACCAATACTAATAAATCTTGCCAAAAGTACTATTGGAATAGAAACTAATGCAGGTATTACAAATGAACTGTGCACCTTGAGTACTAATACTTCGATTCCTATCAAAATAAATAATATTGCATTTAAAATCTCATCAACTAACTCCCAAAATAAATATAAATGTTCTCTTGATTTTTCTGAGAGATCAAACTTATTTCCATGGTTACCAATTACTAATCCTGAAAAAATTATTGCCAATGGTCCTGAAATACCTAGTTTTGAAGCCAAAGCATAACCACCAGTCACTACAGCTAATGTAATCATAATTTCAACTTGATAATCATCAATACTTTTTAAGGTTTTATATGTAATTAATCCTAATAAAAGTCCAAAAATACTACCACCGATAGCTTCCTGAAAAAATAACTTAGAAACGCTTATTAAATCAATATTATTTATATTTCCTGAATTGATACTATTAAGTAAAACAACAAATAAAACAACTCCAACACCATCATTAAATAATGACTCACTGACAATATTAATTTCTAAATCTTTTGGTAAACCAGCTTTTTTTAAGATACCCATAACAGCTATTGGATCGGTCGGAGATATTAATGAGCCAAATAATAAACAATAAATAAATGAAATATTTATACCTGTTAATAGCAAAAAATAATGTGTGATTACGCCAATCAAAATAGTTGAAATAAGTAAACTTATTGTAGAAAAAATACCAATAGACCATTTATATTTGATTAGTTCATTAACATTAACATGAATAGAACCTGCAAATAATAAAAAGCAAAGCATCCACTCTAACAAGGTTTTATTAAAATCGATACTTTGAACAATTAATTTTATTTGTTGCTCATCAATAATTTGAAAAAATTTTAAAATGATCATAGCAAATGAAACAATAAGAGTCATAATCATCAAACTTATTGTTCTTGGCAATTTACCATACTTATAATTTATGTAGCTAAATAAAGCTGCGACAGTTAACAAAATAGCAACTGTATCAAATAATTTCATTTTTTAGTTTTTTCAATAAACTTTATTTTGTAATCGTATTATTTCTATTAACATATTGTTAAAGCTCTACCATCAATAATTTCTAACCATTATAATTGTAATAACTTTTAAGTTTATCATGATTTAATTTTTTTACGGGGTCTAAAAGAATGGGTTTTTCAGACAATATAGCTTCTTCGCTTAATAATTTTAATAATTTGATCAATAATCAAATTGCCCAAAACAACTTTAATAATAATTTAGTTAATCAAAATAAGGGTGCTAATAGTACAAATTTTAGCAATAATCAAACTATTGATCCCTCATTAAAAACAGCTTTAACTGGTTTAGCAGGTTTATTAAGTACAAATAATACATCTAGCATCAATCCTATTAATCAAAATTCTTATATTGTTGATAAGCTCATACAAGGTGGTGCTGATGCCAATAAAGTTAATGGTCTTCTCTCACTTTTATCAGCAAGTACTGATGATATAGCTTATACACGTACTGGAGCAAATGACCCTAATATTACCTTGCAAAACAGAAATCAAGTTTTTGGTCAAGATATTCAACCATTTCTTAGTCAAGCATCCGAGATAGTAAGACGAGGCGAAGATATTAATAAATATCTTGATACAGCTACCAATATTGTTAACAAAGGTGATTATGATGATTTCAGAAGATTTATAAGTGTTACTAACACAGCTATTTATGCAACTAATAACGATTCACAAGAGCTTAATAAATTCTTTGACTTTTCTCAAGGTGTTTTAGACAAAAGACATTATGATCTTGAAAGCAATATTTTTGATGTACAAACAATGATTCGCTATGGTGCAACTCTTGATACTTCAATAAAAATTATGAATCAAATGGAACATACAGGGCTTGAAGGTCGCAATAACATGGTTGATCTTAATAGAGTGACTATTGATGCTAAGAATAAAGGTCTATATTTACCATTTTTATTCCAAAAAATGTCAGAATCAGGAGATACAAGAGCTTTTCTTAATGATTATATGGCTCATAACAATATGCAGACTACTGCACCAGACTTCAATAAATTTAAGAGAATTGAAAGAATTGATGGCGAAGATATGGTTATTAAGCAAGGCGAAAGTGTTGCATTATTTGCACAAGCAGTTAGTAGTGTGGACGGATTATTACCTCAAAGCTCACTTTATTGGAGTTCACTACAATCTGGAGCAGTAAGTAATGGTAGTAGCTATCTTGACTTATCAAAATTAGCACCTGGTACTTATG
>JACMQJ010000402.1 GCA_014377055.1 Candidatus Sericytochromatia bacterium | reverse complement strand
TGATGAAGTCGTTACCTGCACTCAGCAATGAGTTGGATCTAAGCTATTTATTTAGCGAGGATAGTTTGCCGGTACACGATACCCAATAGTATGGGTTTGCAATACCAGCAAGGCTTTATTGCCTGTGGCGGATACTATTGATGATTGATATAGTTAAGAGGTTTACTTATTTTCATATTACTATATTAATCTATTATTTTATAAATGTCTCGTTGTTTATATGAATAAGCTTCAGGTTTTCCATTGCTATGACCAATTAAAATCAATAAAGAAATTTTGATATTTTTAGACAGTTTTAATAACTCATTTGCTTTTTTATCTGTGGCTTTATTCACATGCCAATTTAATGAGCATGAATTGATATCTTGGGCTTCTAGGGCTAGAATAAATCCTGCACTGAAGATTCCAACATGAAGGGCCCAGAATCACTTTCATTAGCTTGAAAAAAAGCATTTTTATCAAATGTAATAACTGCTAAAAGAGGAGCAAGATGTCCAAAACCAGTATTGCCACAATGTATGTCAAGTAATTCTTTTTTAATTTGTTCATTTTTTATGATAATTATTTCGCATGGTTGACGATTACAGGCGCTCGGAAGTTGTTGAGCAACTTCTATCGCTTGAATAACTTTTTGTATATCAACTTGTTTAGATGAAAAATTTCTGACACTGATTCTTTTTTCTGAAATAGATTTTAAGACTTCAAAAGCATTGCTAAATAGCTCTATTTTTTTGATTTGATTAGTCTCTAAAAGAAAATATCTGTCTAAACTTAATGAAGCCGAAGCCCTTAAATATGAAGATATATTTTTATCCTCTGATAATTGTTTGATTTTTGTCGCTACATCACGCCCAAAAGAATTTTTTCTCTCGGGCATATTTATGGCTTTTTCAAGCTTTTGGACATACACCAACAATTGGTCTTTCATCTTTGCACAAAACTTTCTCTTTCTTGGCCAGTAGAAACAATACTAATAGGAGTTTTTAATTGTTTCTCCAAAAATATCACATAGTCTTGTAGCTTTGCAGGTAAATCATCCCAATTCTTAACATCAGCACTATTAGATTTCCAGCCTTTAAATTTTTTATAGACTGGTTTTAAGCCTTCTAATTCTTCTAGTGAGAATGGGCTTAATGTAAACTTTTCACCTTTACTGTTTTCATAGTGAGTACAAACCATGATTTCTTTAAAAGTGTCCAGCACATCTACTTTAGTTAAAACAAGGCTGTCTACACCGTTTAGAGCAATGGCTCTGCGAAGAGCAGGTAAATCTATCCAGCCACAGCGACGTTTTCTGCCAGTAGTTGCTCCAAACTCATGACCAATTTGCCTTAAGCTCTCACCAATATCATTATCTAACTCTGTAGGAAATGGACCGCCACCTACTCGTGTGCAATAAGCCTTAGTCACTGCAACCACATTATGCAAATGCTTTGCTCCTACTCCTGATCCTGTTGCTGCATGAGATGCAACACACTGGGAGGAAGTAACAAATGGGTATGTACCATAAGATACATCAAGCATAGTGCCTTGTGCTCCTTCAAACAAAATAGCTTCATTTTTTTCAATAGCTTTTGCTAGCAATGCAGGTACATCAGCGACAAATGGTTTCAATTGTTTTGCCATTTTCTTAATGCTTTTAATAAGCTCTGCTCTGTCTAATTCTTTAATTTCTTTACCGTGAGTTCCTTGGCTATGATAAGCCAGTAATGCATCTAGTCTTTCTTCAAAGCATTTTTCATATAAGTGATGAACCCTTAAACCACGGCGAGAAACAAAATCTTCATAAGCAGGACCAATTCCGCGACCTGTTGTTCCAATTTTATTTTCTTTAGCATTTTCACCAGCTTTATCTAGTACTGGATGAATTGGTAAAATCAAGGGTGCATTAGAGGACAAGAAAAATCTTCCTTCAATATCAACTTTGGCTTTCTTAATTGATTGCATCTCTTCTATCAAAGCACTTAAATCTACCACCACACCAGAGCCAATGTAGCATTTTGCTTTTTTATGCAAGATACCCGATGGAACTAAGTGTAGTACTGTTTTTTTGCCATTTACCCACAAAGTGTGACCAGCATTATGACCACCATGAAAACGAACGACATGGGGAAATTTTTCTGCTAATACATCAACAATTTTTCCCTTGCCTTCATCACCCCACTGAGCCCCAATAATTACCGTATTTTTTTTATCTTGCATTTTTTTCCTTATAGTTATTTGCAAATTCACTCAACCTCAGACACTATCTTTTCACAGATAAAGTCACGTAACTCTTTAATTTTATTCAAATCTTTTTGTGCATACCAAAGATAAACTTCATTTTTTTTTAATACTTTTAATGCTTTCTTGTCATCAAACCAAATATTTTCTTCCCATATTTGAGTTTTATTGAGCATATTATCCATGATACTATGAGGCAAATTAATATTTATCATCTTACCTAAAATAATCTGATCTATTTTTGATAAAAAATTAATTAAGTTAAGACTTTTTCCCTGCGTCTGATAACCCTTTATTAAGAAATCTTTATCATTGAGTAACAATAAATTACTTGTCTCCCAAGCTTCCAAGTTATCGCAAAAAATCCAAGCTTTATAATTATCAGTCAGTTTATTTTTGATTTGTTTTTGATATTGCTCTGCTACTCTATTTAATTCAAGGGTTACAAACTCTTTATAAAAAACATTTTCTATTAATCCAATTTTAATGCTTTTACGTTGAGATAAAGTATTCCATAAAATATCAGTATCGTTTTTTTCAAATACCTTATCATCATAGAGTTTTTGCATTGCCTCTAGGGTTTCAACTTCTTTAGCTATATTTTTCCAGTGTATCTCTTGCATTTCTTTAGAGATGATATATTCGTTTTTATTTTCTATTAACCCAATATCGTCTAGATATTTTTGTAAATACCAAGCTGCATTAGGTTTATTTATTTTTAGCCAATCGTAGACTTGAACAATCCCCTCCAGATAAAGAGAATCCAAGCATTGTATTACAGAGGGGTGAAAATTTACTTCATGCTGGAGATACCTAAAAGTTGAAATCCAAGACATGATAAAATCATTTTTATACTCTTTCATTTTAAAAAGAAACTCAATACCATTATTCTCAAATATATTGCTCCACGGATCTAGTTTTATATCTGACTGCGAAGTTAAGTAAATAGATGCATGACCAAACTCTATTATTTGTTTTCTGATACTTCTAATAATATGGGAATTATCTACAGAAGAAATAATTACAAAGTCTTCTGCTTCTAAAGACACGAAATTAGAAGTTTTAAGATTTTTATCAGTTTTTTTGCCAACTATTACATCTTGAATCAAGTTTATTTCGTTCAAATTCATGTCTTGATTAGGTATTAAAGGCATACTGGAATGGATGATAAACTTGCCTTTTTTAATTCTAATCTCATCAAATAAATTGAGCTTAGCCGTTCTTGGATTGTCTTCAGTATAATCTTTTTTAAGATATTCTAAGTTCTGTTTAAGTTCGTTCCAAGAGTTGAAGCCATACATTTTAGAGATTATTTGTGCACTGTCATGCATTGATTTAATGGTTATGCCTGTGGAGCTTTTATCAGCGAGTTGATATAAGCTTTTTATCAGTATCTTAATATTTCCTACTAAATCATTATTCATATGGATTCCCTGGATTAATTTACTATAATCTTTGCAAGTGTCAACATACTAATTTTGTTTTAATAGGTAATTTTTCATAAAAATGAATGTTTACTATTTCTTTTTTTCCAATATCTATATTGACAAGTTTTTGAATTTGAGGATAAAACCTCTCAATACTGGCTTTAACATTTCTTCCATCGTCACGTGCATCCACATTTTTAATATATTGCTTTTTTTCACCGATAAATAAAATATGGCTAAATTCTATATTCAAATTTTGATTCTCAGCAATTTCAGATAATTTTCCCCAAGCTTTTTTTAATATCTCATAATCACAGAAATTTATATCTGCAATAGCCACTCGTTGATTAGCTTTTATCTGTTTTGCAAAATCTTTAAGTCCATTAGGCAAAACTGACATATCATCAAATACGAGGTCATATTGATGTGTCTTCAACCAAGTGCTTTTTCCACCTCCTGGCGGTGAAACAAGTAAAGTACAATATATTTTATCCATTTAAACATTGTACAAAATATAATCATTAATCGCAAAAAAAACTAAACTTGATAAAAACAGTTTTATTTGATACTTTTAATCTAAAGAGTAAAAATATGAAAATACTGAAAAAAAATAATAAAGGCTTTACGCTGATCGAAGTTGTCCTTGTTACTGGATTAATCGCTTTATTTTCTATTGGTATATATGGTATATATGTTAAAGTAAGCGACTCTTACACTGTGACTAGCGAGGCTAGAGAAATGAATGGTATTCTAGCAGCAGCAAGAAGTCTTATCGGCGGTACAAATGTTACCACTTTAAATGCTACCTTATTAGCAAATGCTCGCATTATAGATTCCTCTAGAGTAATTGGTTTAAATTATATAAGTGGGACAGGTCAACAAGTTTCTTTTGAGCCTATTTTTGTAAATACAGTAAGTCATATTAAAGTTAATTACTTAAAAACGACCAATATTTAC
>JACMQJ010000401.1 GCA_014377055.1 Candidatus Sericytochromatia bacterium | reverse complement strand
TCACAAACAGAACAAATACCATATACGTCCTTAGTAACCTGAGATGCTGTAGTAATCATAAAAAAACCTCCTAAAATATCGAGCAACTGCCCATAAAAAATTTCTACCACAGATCATGAAAAAAATGTCAAGTAGTAAATGAGATATTTTTTATTATTTTGGTTTAATTTTTATTATAAGTAAGGAAAATAATTAATAATGATTATAATTGTCATAATAAAAGATATTTTTAGTAAATTTATTAGAAAAAAGCTTAAGAGTATTATGTAGAGTAGATACCCTTGTTAAGGGTAAAAGAGTTATTAGTAAAGAGAAGAATTATAAGTTAAGTAATATTTATGCTAGATTTTTGATTCATTTGTAAACCTTATTAAATAAGGTTATCTAAACGAAAGGTTTAAAGAATAAATTTGAAATGTTCAAAGATTATTATGCTTTTTTAGTTTTTTTATCAACTGGAGCAATAGGAAGAATAGAAATTTTACCTTCTAAAAATAAGATGTATTCAGAATACATAAGATCCTGTTCATACTCTCTTAAAAACCTCTGAGCTAAAGTAAACTGTATTCTGATAAGATTTGATTTATTGTTATACTTACTCTTATGGTTTAGCCAAGAATTTCTTTTTAAGTCTGATTTTTCTAACGTTATCTCACCTCTTTAATGGCATGGAGTACCTGTCCCTGAATTTCAAAAAAATCGCTGTACTTTATCTTAATATCTGGATAATTAGGATTTTCAGAACGAAGAATAGGTTTATTATTCTCTACAACATATCTTTTAACCAAATGTTCGCCATTAATAAATACTACAACAACCTTATTTAACAAATAACCTTTATCTTTTTTTCTTGTAGCATCCACTACCAGCAAATCATCATCATAAATTAAAGGCTCCATTGAATCTCCAGCAGTTCTGACATAAAAAGTATTTTCAGTATCTTTCACCAAATACTCCTGAATGCAAATTTGTTTCTCAACAAAATGGCTGTTATCATCATGAATGCTTGGCAAACCTGCTCTGGCTGCTGTAAGAAAATAAGGGCGTTTTACAGTTGAACCATGTTGGAAATAAAATATTTCTTTTACTGATTCTGATTTAATAGGAAATCGTAATAGTTTCTTTTTTATTTTTCTTTCCACTACTGTCATAATAATACCTTCCTAATTTCTATACTTTAATTGTCTTTTATAGTAATTCATACATCATAGAAAAGTAAATACCTATTTTTTCATTTTTATCTAAATTAGGCTCATTTTCTCTCTTTAGCTATGCACATAATATTTTTACTGGTCATAATTAATAAATTAAACTGAAATACTGTAATATAAAGAAAATAATTTTTTAGATGTTTTTTTATTAATGTTTTATTTGATAATTGAGTTATTTTTTTAAACTTTTTAAATCCTTAAAAGGAAGTGATACCTTAAACCATATTTTCCAAACTTTCAATTAATTGATAAAAACCTGAATTTTTATTATCTATTTCCCAACCAAACTCTAAATTTAAATCACATGAGGATTTAAGCTTGGCAATTTTATTCAATAAATCATCTCTCAATTCAAAGTTATTATTGCTTATAGCTATATCAGCAGAACAAGATATTCTATCTTTTAAAAACCTTTCTGTACGTTCTTTTGTTAATTTATCTGACATTCCATTAGGCTCAAAGATATGGATTAATGGTAAATACTTTTCATTTAAAGCACTGTATTTAATCTTTTCGATCCCTTCTGTACATTCTTTACCAGCTGGCTTATTTTCAATGATATTGTTGTATAAAATTCCTGCCCAGACTGCATTACTTTTATTATTCCTGAAAGGTAAATATTCAATTTGATTGTCTATTACTTCAAAAATACTTTGTCCTGAGACTTCTCCAAGTTTGATAATCTTTTTAGCATTACTTGTAGTAAAGCCAATATTTTTACCTTCAATAGAAACATTCAAGAGTTTGTTAATATAATCATTTTCTTTTTCTGAAAAATTTTTATCAAAAAAATTAGAAGAAGAAAAAATATTTTTAGCTATTTTTTCTTTCAGTTTAGGAGATAAATTCTCTTCTTTCTTCTTATATATTTCTTTAGGAAATATATCTTTAGGAAGGGAATCATTTAAACTATCATTTTCATTAGATTCTAGCGATTTTTTTGGTAAAACAATTTTACCATTAATGTAAAACTCTTTTACTATTATAGTAAAATTATTTACCATTATTGTAAGAACACCTTTACCATTTTTAGGTGAAATTTCTTCTTTAATTTCTAAATCGAAGATATTTTTTTTCTCTTTTTTAAGAACAATATTTATCTGATCACAATCATTTTTTGTTAACTTATCAGATTTAATTAAATCTAAAAATTTTTGATTCTCTGGAATATTTAAAAAATACATAAGACCTTTTTGATTACCAAATTTATGAGTAAATATTATTTCATTATCAATAAAAAAATCAATTGCTTTTCTTATTGTAGGTCTTGAAAGTTTTGTTCCTCGTGTAAAAACTGAATTACCGTATCCAACACCTTCTCGAATATTAACCTGTTTTAAAAATGCAAAAGATGCACCTAATTTTGCAGTGCGTTTCATAAAGAAATAGAGTACTGTTTTATGGCTATCTAATAATTCAGTACCTAAGTGTTCTTCCATTTTAAAATAGTCAACTCTACGAACTGATATAACATCTCTAAAGTAATTTTTAAATGTCTCAGTTGAAATACTAGGATATTCAGATTTAACCTTTTCTTTTACTTTAGTTTCTTTTTTAGGTTTTTGCTCCTGGATAACCTGAGTCTTAGTCTCTTTCTTTATTGGAACTACTTTTTCCTCAGTTATATCCAGACCTAACTTTTTCTGAAGATTATAATATCTATCTTCATCGGTCATAGCCCAGCCGACCAATGTACAATTACTTGTTATATGCCTGTTATTATCCATATCTAAAATGCTCCTGAATCAATATAATAATTTAGTTCAACATCCCACTGTAAAAACTTATTCCCACATATTATGAAAACCCTTGCTAATACAAATAGGTATTTTTTGCACAGACCCACAAGTCTTCCCAAGATGTTATATATTGTAATAAAACTAATTTAATATTTCCAGTCAATTTAGATTTAGAAAAGATTTTTAATTATTTTTTAGTATTAGTATGTAAGATACTTTCAGCCCTATTTATAAACCTCAATGGCAGATGATAGATTATTAAATCTATATTAATTTAGATATTTTGGTCTCTTTATTTTTTTGAATAAATGATTTTAAGTTATATGCTAATATTCTTTGATTAATAGCATAGACAAGTCCTAATATACTAGTTAACTTAATATTTTCAATATCAAAATCATCTTTTAGAATAGAAACGCAAGTTTCTACTCCTTTTCTTTTGTATTTCTTAAGAGATAATTCAGGGACAATTAATAGATCACCTTTCATCGATTAAAAAACCTTTACGTAGTTTTCGGTGCTATACCCCTAGATTATTCATAGCCAGGATTATGAGCGTTCAAGTTAGGATTACGTAAGAATCGTTGCCTTACCTGAAATTCAAGATATAACTCCTTTTTAATAATATATAATAAAAAAGTACTAACCATCGATAACATGGTAAATAAAATATTCCTTTAAAGTTAAGTTCTTATAGGATAATTTTTGTGGCACATTTACTACCAACTTGGAGATTTACCCATTGTTCTATTTTAAAATAGCATTATATTAAAAGGTATAAGTTATCTAATTTCATATTATACTCTTTAAATAATCTAAAATTAGGATAACTTAAGTTGGAAATAACTTGTAAACGAAGAATACAATTTTGTGCTGGTCATAGAGTTTTTGAACATGAAGGAAAATGTAAAAATATTCATGGTCATAATTATGTACTTTGGATATATGCTAGAACAAAAGAACTTGATGCTTTAGGCAGAGTAATTGACTTTTCTGTTCTAAAAGAAAAAATTGGTACTTGGATTGATGAGAACTTTGATCATACATTTATAGTTTATAAAAATGATACTATCGTTGAAGATATAGTAAGAATAAATAAAAAGAAGCCATATATATTAGATTCTAATCCTACTGCAGAAAATATAGCTTTGCATCTTTTGTATGAAATAATCCCACCTTTGATGGCTGATACAGGAATTACAGTATACAAGCTAGAATTATTCGAGACTGAAAATTGCGCTGTAGAGGTATCTTTAGCTTAATTATTTTCTAAATTTTCAGAATCCTCATAACTTTTTATCCATGTTACTTTTTTGCCAAGTAATAGATAATCAATTGATACTGGTAAAGATTCTGCTAATTTAATTAATTTATCAACAGAAGGATATTTGCGTCCATTTTCAAGGTTACTAATATCGGATCTAGGATTTTTATATCCTAATGTCTTACCCAATTGTTCTTGAGATAGACTTCCTTCATTCCTAATTTTCTTTAAACGCTCTCCAAATTCTTTTTTAGAAGCCTCATTCTTTTTTTCCATGCATATATTGTATATTATTATTTTTTATTATATAATGTTTGCTTAAAGCAAACATAAAGGAGCTGATAATTGGATTACTATGTAACTTGGACAGATAGAGATGTAAATTATCAAGAGTATGATGATAATTGTCATATGATGATTAGTCCTAGAAATGTTAATAAATCCTGGTCTTCTAAAAAGTGGACAAAGTTCCCTAAAAAAATAATCATTGATAGCGGAGCTATACAGTATATTAAAGATAAACGTTTCCCCTCTCCAGAAGACGTATTAAATAGACAATTAAGTATTTTTGGTGAAGATGTACCATCTAAACTATTAACTTTCTGTAGTCCTGATATTCCGTTAATTCCCTATAAAATATCTAAAACTGAAGCACTTGAAAGAATTAAATTAACTATTAAAAATGCAGAACAATATTTTAACTTAATGGAAAAACAAAAATTATATAAAAACTATCGCTTTATGGGAGTAGTACAAGCTTTTGACCCAGAAACCGCGTATTATTCAAGTCTTAGACTAGCCGAGATAGGATATGAAACATTTGGTATCGGTTCTTTAATTCCTTTATCTGCAAGAGGTGATAAACAACTTATATTTAGAATTATAGAGGCAGTTATAGAAGCCATAGGTACTAGAGTTCATATTTTTGGTATCACTGCTCCTGGATTAATTTCAAAATTAAAAAAATTAAAAGTAGAGTCTATCGATTCTTCTACTCCAATGAGAGAAGCAATAAATGGTGCAATTATTTATTCTAATCCATTTAGACGTTGTAAATTTCTTAGAGATACTCGTTCCCAAGAATGGACTCGTAATTACAGTTTCGGAGAAATTATTGATAAGCTTGAATCATGTATTTGTCCAGTATGCATTGAAGATCCTGATAGATTACTTCTTGGCGGTCAGAAAAAAAATATTAATTGGAAAGCGATTCATAATTATTTTCATTTAAAGTGGGAAATCCAAAATGAAATCATAGAAAAGGAAATATTATAATGAAACAAACAAAATTACCTGAGCCTTTATTAATAAATAGAATTACTCTTCGTGGTCCTGAATTAAAAAGAATATTTGAATATATAAGAAAAAAAGGCGAAACTAGCTATGTTGAACTTATTGATCGTTATGTACCTAAAGACAATAATATTTTTAGTGAATTAAATGATGATATTTTAAAAGATGCTATTGGTTTTTTAATTAGTTCTGGATTACTAGAAATATCAGAAAATGGTCGTTCTTGGTCTGTCCGTTCATTTAGAGTACCGACAAATCTTAGCCAAGAAATATCCTTTCAGAATTTGCTCTTAAAAACTATTCTTAATATGAATGATTCAAAACAAAGGGCATTAAGTTTAATACATAAAACCCTTATTGAAAAAGATATCTTACATATTCAAGATTCTGAAATAGTCAAAGTAATTGAAAGAAGTGAAATAGCCGATATTTTTTCTTGGAATGAAGAAAAAATAAATTTTTGGTCTAATATATTTGATTTTTGTCGACTAATTAGAAATTTAAAAGGTAATGGAGTTTGGATCATTCCTAAGCCAGAACTAATTTTAGAAAGTTTAATGCTTTTAAAAGATCAAACACCTAATTTTATATCAATAAATTCTTGGGTAACATTTTTTGAAAATAATTTTGGCGCCTGTATTACTAAAAAAGGCCGCTTACATAAAGGTTTTGCTATGGTATTTGAATTACTTGAACAAAATAATCAACTTAAAATGGTACATAAAGATGACTCTATACAAACAATCTTAATTGGAAATAGAAGAGTTAGTGAGGTTATAATTTAATGAATACCATAGTTTGGAATAAAAATGATGTACATGAATATTTTACTGTTGAATCAAGACAAAAAAGTAGAGATACATTTTTAAAAACACATTTACCAATAGACAAAATTAAGGTAGATTTTTGTAGAGACAGTAATAAAGACTCAGGTTCATTTATAAGTGAG
>JACMQJ010000400.1 GCA_014377055.1 Candidatus Sericytochromatia bacterium | reverse complement strand
GTATGAAGACGCATACATCTAAAAAAAAACAGACATGTAAAATTTTTATTGTTTATTCTTCAAAAAACTGAGTTATACCTTTTAGTATATGAAATATAGCTAATAAAAAAAGCCCATAAGAAAGTCTTATTTTAATAAAAAATATAGAAATACCAGTAAAGTCTAAGATCGAAGCTAGAATAAGTATTATGCCTAAAATTGATAAGACATCTGATCTTTTTAAAAAGTTGGTTAAATCATCCATTTTAGACCTCTCCTACTTGTTCAAATAATAATTGAAGTACTGATTTTACAGCATAAAAGACACCTAAAATTATTATTCCATGATACATATTAGGCTCAAAACTAAGTATCTTTTCGAAACGAGTTTCCTTACCATCACAAAATGCTAATATTACTATTACTGTACCCGAAAATACTTCAAGAAATAAAAAGAAACGCTTCATAAATCCTGTAGTTCCAGGATCAGACATTTCTACAACTAACTGTATAATTCCTCTTAATAAATAAAAAATACCTAAAATTATGATTGCATTTTGTAGACTCAAATCAAAGCCAATTGCACTATTTAGAGAATCCGATTTATTAAAAAAAATACAAACTATTAAAAAAAGACCCAGTATTATCTCTAACCCTGCAAATATTTTTTTTCTTAACACTCTAATATAGTCCTTTTTTTATTATTTTCTTACTTTTTTGATTTAAATTAATTTCCTTTATACTCTGGTTTTCTTTTTTCCGAAAATGCTTTTAGACCTTCTAATCTATCAAGAGTTGGTATACAGGCTTGATAAGCTTCAGATTCAAAAACTAAACCAGTTTCTATATCTACTTCACAACCTCTGTTGATTGCTTTTTTAGCTTGTTCCACTGCTATGGGTGCATTATTACAGATCATCTCAGCCATTTTATAGGCTTCAGACAAAAGCTCATTTGGTTCAGTTATCTTATTGATCAGACCTATTGATAGTGCTTCATTGGCATCAATCATTCTTCCTGTAAATATTAACTCTTTGGCTACACCATAGCCAACAAGCCTAGGTAATCTTTGAGTTCCACCAGCACCAGGTATTATAGCAAGCTTAGTTTCTGTTAATCCCATTTTAGCAGTATTTGAAGCTATTCTTATATCACATGCCAAAGAAAGCTCGGTACCTCCACCAAGAGCAACTCCATTAATCGCAGCAATGATAGGCTTTGGATAATTGGCAATTAGATTCATCGTTGTTCTTATTTCATAAATAAATTGTTTGACTTGTAACTCGCTTAAAGTAATTCGCTCTTTTAGATCTGCACCAGCACAAAAAGCCTTATCTCCTGTACCAGTTATTATTATCACTCTTATTTCATTGCTAAATCTTAGTGATTCTATAAGATTCTTTAGTTCAGATAAAAGCTCTATATTTATAGAGTTCATAGATTTTTCACGATTCAAAAATATAGTACATATTTTATTTTCTATTTTTGATGTGACAGTGCTTTCCTGCATTTTAAATCCTTATAAGTGTATTTTTGATTAGTTACATTTAATCAGATATATACAAATAAGGCAACTCAAAGTTTTCAATAAATTGGACAAATTAACAAAATATGTTTTTTGATATAAAGCTCATAGTACAACAAAAATTTAAAAGTATTGACATAAGGTAATTTTATCCTCAATGATTTTTATCAAACATTTGGCTTACTATTTTTGCAGAAGCTAGAGCCAATGGTATGCCACCACCTGGATGAACACTACCACCGCAAAAAAATAAACCCTTAATTTTATTTGAAAAATTAGGATGCCTTAAAAAGGCGGAAAATTTACTATTAGAACTATTTCCATACAATGAACCTCGATATGATGAGGTTTTTGTTTCAATGGATCTTGGATCTAATATTTCTTCACTAATTATATTTTGCTCAATATCAACTTTAAGAAATGAGTTTATTTTTTTTATAATATTTTTTCGTGATTGATCTATTAATTTATCCCAGTCTTGATCTTCGTTATAAGGTGTATTAATCATCACAAACCAATTTTCCATGCCATCTGGTGCATCACTTTTATTGTATTTTGAGCTAATATAAATATAAACGGTTGGATCTTTATATATTTCTTTTTCTGTAAAAATATAGTCAAATTCTTTTTTATAATTATCGCTAAATAAAATATTGTGTAAATCAAGTTTTGGAAAGTTTCTATTGATTGACCAATAAAATATCAGGGCTGAGCTTGAACCTTCTTGATTGGTCAAGTAATTTGGCACTTTATAATTTGGTAAAAGTTTCTTATAGGTATTTATAACATCCATATTATTTACTACTGTGTTAAACTCTTTTATTTTATTATCTATTTTTAGACCTATTACTTTATTATTTTTGGTAACTATTTCTTCAATATTAGAGTTATATTCTATTTTTATTGATAATTGATTACATAAGTCTAACAAAGATTTAATTATGGAATACATACCACCTTTGGCAATATATGCTCCTTCATTATGCTCTAAGTGAGATATTATATTAAGGGTCGCTGGTGCTTTATAAGGATTAGAGCCATTGTATGTTGCATAACGATTAAAAATTTGGATAGTCTTTTTATCATGAAATAATGTGCTATTCGCTTGATTCATAGTCCTAAAGACATCAACATCCTTAATATTAATTATGCCATTAATAACCTCTTTTTTAAAATAATTTTTTATTTTATGTAATGAGTTAAAAATAAATATTTCTGAAGTTAGTTGATACTTTCTTTTGTTAGAGTCTAAAAACATTAAAACGTCAGATTTTTTATCACTAGTTTTTTCTGCTATTTCCTCAGCAAATTTTTCTGGCTCGCTATAAGCATTTATTTCTGTTCCATCAGAATAAAAATATTTACATGTTGAAGATAATTTTGTAAACTCAAGATAATCACGATAATCTTTTTTTGCTAACTCAAATAATTCTATTACAGACTCGGGCAAAGTAAGTAATGAAGGTCCTGTATCAAATCTAAAACCATCTTTTTCAATCTGATTTAACTTACCTCCAGCATAAGAGTTTTTTTCAAAAATAGTAACTTGATAACCCTTTAAGCTAAGTCTGATTGCAATGGCTAGCCCACCAATGCCTGCACCTATTACAGCAACTGATTTTGACATTCTAAGTGTATTGAGGAATAAGTTTACACTTAATAAAAGCATAAAAACAAAGTAGGAGTTTTTGAGAATTAGAAACACGTACTCTTTTTGTCATAATATTGTTAGCAGGAGTATTTTTTATTTTTTTAAATAAACTGAGATAAAAAATATAAGCCGTCAAAACCCCAAATCGACAACTTGGTGGAAGCTTTATAATTCCTTGGTATGCAAAATCAAAATCTTTTTTTATATCTTTTTCAATTATTTCTTTTTGATTTTGATTAAAGTTTTTATCAAAATTAACCTCTGGGAAGTATGTTCTACCTTTTTCTTCAAAATCATCTTTAATATCTCTCAAAAAATTTATCTTTTGAAAAGCTGAACCAAGACTTTTGGCTGAATCTTTTAATAAATCATATTTTTCAGGCTGATCTTTTAAAAATACTCTAAGACACATCAAACCAACAACTTGGGCTGAACCATAAATATAGTTTTCATAAGTTTGATCATTATATTTTGTATTGTGTAAGTCCATTTCCATACTTTTAAAGAAGGCATCTATTAATTCATGCTCTATTTTGTATTCGTTAACAACAGATTGAAATGAGTGTAAAACAGGGTTGAGGCTGATACCATCTTTGATTGATTGATAAGTTTCTTCTTCAAATTTTCTTAAAAGTTCTTCTTTTTTGTAATTATGAAAAGTATCGACTATCTCGTCAGCAAATCTAACAAAGGCATAAATACCATATATCGGATTTCTGACCTCTTTACTAAATGCTAGTATACCAAGAGAAAATGAGGTACTGTATTTTTTTGTGATTATTTTACTACATTCAAAGTTAGTCTCGTCATAAATCTCCATTATTCAATTTAACCCTTAATTTATGTATCAAAATACTACCATGTATAAAATTATCTAATTAAATATAGCTTAATTTGGATTAAAAATTGATTATTTTAATATTATGTTAATCCAAAAATTATTTTTATAATTTCCATTCAATAACGGAAGCACCCCATGATAGACCACTACCAAATCCAATCATCAATATTTTTTGCCCTTTAAGTATTATTTTGTTTTTAATTGACTGTGATAAAAGTATTGGTATTGATGCTGCTGAGGTATTACCACAATCGGAAATATTACTTAAAAATTTTTCGGTTGGTAAACCTAATCTCTCTGCAATAGCAACAGTAATACGCTCATTTGCTTGATGAATAATAAAATAATCTATCTCTGCTAATGATATACCTGCTCTCTCTACAGATGATAATACTATATCTGGAATAGTTTTTATCGCCCATTTAAAAACATCCTTACCTTTTATATTTAAAAATGGACTTAGCGAACTTTTGTTTGTACCGCTAGAAGGGATATGAATCATTTGATGTAAAGAACCAGCAGATCCAAGAACAAAAGACATAAAACTATTTTCTTTACAAGCTCTGACAACAACTGCCCCAGCTCCATCACCAAAAAGTATTGATGTACTTTTATCTTCATAATCAGTAAAGCGTGAGAGTAAATCAGCACCAACAACCAAAATAGTTTTATACATACCAGTGGCAATATATTGATAGGCTGTGGATAAACCAAATATAAATCCTGCACAAGCCGCTTCGAGATCAAAACAAGCTGCATTATATGCGTTTAAATGGCTTTGAAGAATACAAGCTGTGGCTGGGCAAAGCATATCAGGGGTTAGGGTACAAAAAATAATCATATCAATTTCTTTTGTTTCAATATTTGCCTCTTTTATAGCATCAAGTGCTGCATATAAACCAATATCACTTGTATTATGATGTTCCTCTGCTATATGCCTTGATTTTATTCCTGTACGTGAATAAATCCATTCTTCTGTAATATCAAATTTTTTTGCCAATTGATTATTTTCTAAGGTTTTTTCAGGTATATAATGACCTGTACCTATTATTTGAGCTGGTATAAGACCCATAAAAATTAATCCTAACATATACAAATATATTAATATTAAACCATTAAAACTTACTTTTTAGATAAAATCAGGTAAAAAAGTAAGTTTAATTATTTTGATACCATATTATTAATAATAAAAGTGACCTGTTTATTAGATTTTGGTATTGTGACCATACTAAAAGGGCTAGTCGAAACGTTTTGTGGTACAGTTTTATCTAATGACAAATCAACAAAAACTCTTATTTCGTTATTATATTCAAAAATGTTACTTATTTTGACACTATATCCAGTTGTTGGTTTTTTACCAATAAAAACGGCTATCACATCATCAGATAAAAAATCAACCAATGGAGGTATTGAATCTTTACTGTTAGTATGTTGAGTCCACAAATCTTTGAAGTCGGATTTATTTCTAATTACTTGATATTGAGATGTATCTATACTACTCTTATCTCCACTTATTAACTGATTAGTAGCTATTTCTTTATTCGGAACAATGTTTGTAGTATTATCTGCATTGTTAGATATTTTAGGAACTATTAAACTTATATCAAAATTAACAGGTAAATCACTTTTTGGTAAAGTAATAAACTGATATGGTTCTGTTACAATTGTACTAACTGTAGATCCACTATCAGGTGGCTTTTCAGTAGCACTTATAATTATTTGTGAATCTGTTTTGACAATACTTTTTACATTAACGCTATATCCTGTAGATGGTCTTTCACCCAAAAAAATAGCCGCAACCATGTTAGAATCAAAGTCAATAGTTGGAAAAACAATAGCATTAACCGTTTTTTGGCTTGATATATGTTCTTTGTATAAGGTCGAAAATTCTTTTTGATTTTTTGCCAATCTTTTAGAAAAATCTTTTATTCCACTGTCATAACCTGTTTCGAGCGAATTAAAATTAATAGGTATGATCTGTGGTTTACTTAATGAAGAATTTTCAAAAATAATCTTTTTTTTAGTCTTTTTTAGTTCAATCATCAAAAAAGGCTGTGTTAATTCGGCTTTAACTTCTGTACCCTCAGCAGGCTTATTTTCTTTTAGATAGATTGACATGGTATCTTTGGACTCATCTATTCTATCTATATCAATGCTAAATCCTGTAGTAGGTCTATCTCCCAAAAAAATAGCAACTACATTTTTAAAATCAAAATCTATTTTTGGTAAAAATAAAGGATTAGTTTTACTACCAGTATGATTTTCCCATAATTGTTGAAAATCACTTTCATTATCGATTACTTTTGCATCATAATTTCTTAAGTCACTACGCTCACCACTAAGTATCTTTTTAAAATCAACCTGACCAATTGAATCAATTATTAAATCAGGACTTTTTGAAACTACAGGATTTGGCACAGATGATGCTGGGGTTGGGGTTGCAATAATCGCGTTTGTACCAAGCTTGACAGAACATGCAGATATTAATGATATTATTAAAGGCAAAGATAATAATATTTTTGACGACTTTTTCATAAAAAATTCCTCATTACATAGTTAAATTAAAGTATATAGGATTTACAAAAAACAAAATAAGGTTTAAATCATATTTAAGTGACCAATTTATAAATAATTATTTCGTTTACAATCTAAAATTAATATTTCTCTCTGTTTCAGAATCACTTTTGATTCCAAGTTTAGCGTTTTGTCTAGATATTTTAATCCAATTATTAGCAGTATCTGAGGGGGTAGAGCTAAAATGTTCACCATATTTTTTAATAATAGATCCTTGATTTTCCAAAACCCATATATCTTGTTTTAAAACCTTGTTTCCGACTATTTTTACTATAGGGGCAATTAGATTAGTAATAATACCCATTCTCCAAGTTACACAGACATATACATTTGTTAAAAAATCTTCAACAGGTGTACAGATTTGATAACCAATTATTTGTTTTGATGCTCCAAATCCGTAATCAACTTTAACAATAGAAGGTAGAATAAATTGGTCTTGATGAGTATTTTTTTCATTTTTTCCTAATAATAATTTTGATAAGATACTATCTCTCTGATCAGTTTTTTCATTTATATCTATGACAATACCATTATTAACTTTTTTGACTAATGTTTTTGCCAAATGGCTGGC
>JACMQJ010000399.1 GCA_014377055.1 Candidatus Sericytochromatia bacterium | reverse complement strand
TACTGTAATTGGAGTATTATTTTGGACTGATATAGAAGCTATTGGCTGAGGTGTAAAAACAACTGTATTTACTTTATTCTTTTCATTAGTTTTATTTTCAACTGCTGTATTTAATTGAGTTGGTGTACATGAATAAATAAAGATAGAGAGCGAAAGACAAACTAAATTTATTCTGCTAAACTTTTTTTCCATTAAGATAACAACTCCTATTTATGATGTGACAAATATTTTTAACCCTGTAAGTTGTTAAACTAATTAACTATTAGCTTAACTAATTATTTTATAATAGCAGAAAAAAAATAATTTTGATATAGTTTTTGTTTTAAGCCTATGTAAAATATTATTTTGATATATTAAAATAATTGAAGTATCAAATCAGAGCATTGTCAAAATATGTGATCCTTATATGTGAACCATTTGGAATAGTTCCTATAAAAGTAAAAATAAAATTAGGATATTCCCAATGAGCTTTTATACGCTTTTTTAATGCTTCGTTTTCTACTTCTAAAAATATTCCAATCGCTTTTGTTTCTTTACCTTCTAGAAACAACTTGTTAAATAGCTCTCTTGTATTTATCATTATAAGCCTTGCTAATTTATGACCACGATAATTATTAGAAACATAAGTTCTATAATAATAAAAGTAATTATTATTTATTGTGGGTATTTGTTTAATATATGATGTAGAAACACCTATTACTTCATTACTAGATTCCTCCCTAACAATAAAAACTAATTGTTTTGCTCTTTGTTCTGCTATTTCTTTTGGAAAAACATTCTCATTTATCCAAAGATCAATTACATCTTTTTTAGACTCAGTTTCTTTTAACCAAACATTTTCAAATATATACATATTATTTTAAAACCCATCGAGTAGTTGCATAGAATTACTATTATTTAATTGACCGCTTTTTTGTATACGAGAGATGGCCTCAAGTAACGGCAAAGTCTTTTTATGATCTTTTAAAATAACATAAGGCAAACTATCTTTTAAAATAGATAAAAGATTTTTCATTTCTTTTGATAGTCCAACAAGACTAATTGACTGTATCAACTCCTCACAAAAACTAACATCAGTGCCAAGATAATTAGCAATTACACCCAATAGATTTAAGTAAGCAGAATGCTCATTAACTCTAAAATGATAATATAAATCATTAGTAATATAGTTTTTATTATCAGGCTCAAAATCAACTTTTTTGCTAAAAAAATCGTATGCTAATTGATGTATTTCTTCATACAAGTTTGGCATTTCGTGTTTTGCATAAGTTCTAGTAAATTTTTTTAATAATTCAGTTAATCCTTTTTCTTCAATAAATGAATATTTATCAGATAGATTTTGTAAAAGATTTTTTGCATTAAAAACTCCTGCAATACTTTCTATAAGCTCAAAGTTTGGTTCTCTAATTATTGCCAAAAGTATGATCATTTTTTTGTCATGAACAGGTAAATTATCTAAAGTAACGACATTAATATAACGAAGTGTTTTTTCATCTTCTTCATTAAAGGATCCCAAAAATTTCATTATTTTGAATACATCACCTTTAAAATTTTGAAAAGCACCATTGATAAGAGACATAGCAGATGGTAAGCCGTTGGTTAATCCATGAATTGATTCAATAATACTAGGCTCTGACATAACGTGATTTTTTTTAATATATTCTTCTATCTCAATATAAGTAAAGTTTTGCATATATATATACATGATATTTGTATCATACTTTTCTTTTAATTCTCTCTCCATATCAGATTGAGAGCCTATAAGTAAAATAAATTCTGATTTAATATTTTTCAAAAACACATTAAAGAAGAAGCTATATAGGGGTTGTATTTTTTCAAAAGAATCAATTGTTAAAACTAATTTTCTATTGTGACAAACTAGATCAAAAGCTTGTAAAAACTTCTTTAATAAAATGGACTTAAAATCTACAGGTTTGACGTTACCTTTTTTTAATAAATCAAGAGTACTTGTAAGATTTTTAGCTATAGCTTTAACATCCGCTTCTCCTTTTCTATTTTTAGGTATTTCTTTTTCAGAAAAGCTACTTAGTGGCGTATAAGCCGACACAGTCATATTCAAACCACCTGTTTGTTGTTTTACGGTATGAGGTTGTTGTGTTGGCTGAATAAATGTTTCGTTTAATTGAGGTTTTGGTAAATGACCTGGTACTAAAGATGAGTTTTCTTTAGAGTTAATTACTAATGTATTAACTTGTTCTTTATGTACCAATGTTTTTGATCTAAGACTTGCTAATCTACTCTTTGCATCTCCTGATCTATTAGCTATTTTAGCTTGTTGTTCTTCCTTTTCTCTCTGTAAAATAAGTATTTCTTCTTCTTGTTTTCTTGTTCTTTCTTGCTCTCTCAATCTTATTTTTTCTGCTTCTTTTTCTTGTAACAGTGATCTGGTATTACTTTTTACTGGTTCCTTTACAGATGATTGAGTTGATGATTCATTATCGTCAGAGAGTACACCATTAAGGAAATTTTGATAAGCTTTATCAAAGGTAACAAATGCTTGTTCTAAATTTGAGTCTTTATTAACAATGGCATTTCTTAACTGTACAATAAAATTAACTACACCTAGTGTTTCTGATAAAACTATATTTTTTGTTTCTAACTTAACTTCCATAGCTCCATTGATTATAGGTGTATTAGATAAAATTGAAACTTGATTCAAAAGCCAAGATTT
>JACMQJ010000398.1 GCA_014377055.1 Candidatus Sericytochromatia bacterium | reverse complement strand
TCTAAAATATCGACTTTTTATGGACACCTTAATACTTTATATTTATTTTTACAGGAAGTCTTAATTAGTCCCTTATTCTTAGCAGAGTTCTTATTTAATTTTGTATACCAAAATCTATTATATTTGATGCGTCATTTTCTATATAAGAGTTAAAAATATTATCCCAAAAAGATAGTAAGGAACTATAGTTATTATTTGATTCATTTTCATTTTTTGAATGATGTATTCGATGGAAACTTGGAGTAACAATTAGTCTTTTTATTGATCTATCAAGAGAATCAGAGATATTTATATTTGCATGATGAAAAATAATGATAGGTAATAAAAATGATTCATAGATAGAGATGTCTTTTTTATCTATTCCTAGAGGAATAAAAACGGCTATTCTAATAATTGTTGAAATAGATATTTCTAAAAAATGAAATCTAATGGCTGAACTGGCATTAAGTTGTTCATCCTGATGATGAAACTTATGGAATTGCCATAGTACAGGTAATTTATGATTAAAACGATGCCACCAGTATTGCCATATATCAATTAAGATAATTGCATAAATTGTTCTTAGCTGTTCAGAAATATTAAATTGTCTAAGTAAGCCAAAGTTTTTTTGTTTTGCTAAATCAAATAAGCTGTAGGAGTTAGAAACAATAAGCGAATTAGTTAATTTATTAACCAAGCCAACTGAGCTGTTAAAAGTATCATGAGATACTTTGTTTTCATAATTTCTTTTTGGCTTTTTAGTTTCCCATAAATAAATCAATGTTGAAACTGTAACCATAGCAATACTTGCCAACAAACTAGATTTTTTTGTTTTAAACATATTATAAATATTATCATATAGAATATATTAAATAAGAAAATTTTACACCTTATGTGTATAATTTTTATTTTAAATTTATTTGAAAATTAAAACTAGTGAGTTTTAATCATTTTAATTCCAGGAACGTTTTAAATATTTATTTTTTTGTTATGTTAAAATAATAAATAGAACTATAGTAATTTAAGATTAAAAAAGTGTAATAAATCAGTGAAAATTAGGAATCAAGAAAGATATTTTTTTTGCAAAGAATTTTTTAAAATACTCACCTCTTTAAGTAACCAAAATGTACTTTTAAGTCAAAAAGGTTTTTAAATGAAACACTTTCCAACAGGTATACATACCTTCAAAGATATAATAAATGAGAATAAACTTTACGTTGATAAAACAGAGTATATTCATAATTTGATAACACAATCAGAATACAAATATTATTTTTTATCACGTCCAAGAAGATTTGGTAAGTCACTGTTACTGATAACATTATAAGAGACATTTCTAGGAAACAAAGAATTATTTAAAGATTTGTGGATTTATGATAAATATGACTTTAAAAAATATCCCGTTTTTAGATTTGATTTTTCTAAAATTGATTGCTCAACTCCAGAAAGGTTATAAAAAAGTATTTTATTTCATATTTTGAATATGGCTCAAGATAACAATATAATTTTGAATGAAAAAGACGGTTGCAAAGAGAATTTTTTTAATTTGTTAAAACACTTTTCAATAAACTCACTAACTACTTCATTGTATCTCTAACTTAGAAATTAAAAGCTTGAAGTTATTAAATACTTCGGTGTTAAAAGTAGAATTGGTTTCTATTTCTAATATTTTTGCTTTATCAGAATGTGAAAAAAAGGCTTTTAATGATTGGTCTAAATCCTGATAATTATTGCAAATAATATAATCTAAATTAAAATCTCTAGCTGTATTTTCAGCATTTAATTTATTTTCTGTTTCAAAATACTTATCCAATTCGGACAAACTTCCAGATCCCTCAAGTATTCTAAAAATGCCACCGCCATGATTATTCATAACAATTATTCTTAAATTAGCTGGTATATAGTTATTCCATAAAGCATTATGATCATAAAAAAATGCTAAGTCTCCAACAATAATAGTTGTTAGCTTATTACTTACAAGACATGCTCCTAATGATGTGCTGACAGTTCCATCAATCCCACTTGTACCTCTATTAGCATTAACTTGAATATTATTTTTTAGAATATCAGCTGAAATATAATTAGCATATCTTATAGGCATACTATTACC
>JACMQJ010000397.1 GCA_014377055.1 Candidatus Sericytochromatia bacterium | reverse complement strand
CAAACTATTGGTAATAGGATTGCAGGAAGCCGTGAAGAAAAACTAACAGCTAAGTATCTAAAGTCTATACTTAGCCAATTTTCTGATGAAGTTATATTAGATTCATTTAAATGTAATTCTCGTTCTAAACAATACGAAATAAACTTTTTTTCTATTATGTATTGCCTTGCTTTATTAGGCTATATTATTTATCCGCCGTCATCTATAGCAATAATTTTATTAGTTATTGTTTATTTAATTTTCTTAATTTTTTATGATTTTAGGTTTATTGATTATTTTTTTTCTGATGATAAATCACAAAATATTATTGCAAAAATAAATCCAAAAGGTGAAATCAAAGAAAAGATAATTTTTACAGCCCATACTGATTCAGCTTATGTTAATAATATCTATGATCATAAGCTAAGACCTTACTCTATATATTTTGACCAAGTTTTTTTAACTTGTTTTATTCTTCTTTTGTTGATTAGTTTATTTAAGGTTTTTGATATTTTTTCCTTTTTAGTTGATTATTTATATCTTTTGCCATTTTTTAGCCTAGGAATAATATTATATTTACAAAATAAATCTGTAAACTATGAAAAATCTTTTGGTGCAAATAATAGCTTATCAGGATTATCAGTCACTATTGGACTAGCAAAACATTTTTTTTATAATAAAATGGAACATACTGAAATATATATTTGTAATTTTGGAGCAAAAGAGGCAAATTTTAAAGGCTCAAAAGTTTTTTTGAAAAAATATTATCAAGAGATAAAAAATGCAAGAATTATTAATCTTGAGTCAATATCTGGAGGGCCACTTTATATATCAGAAAAGGAGTACATGACAAATCATTCATCCGAATTAGTCAATGATATTTTATCTTTAGCTGATAATATTTCCATATCAGCTTACAAATCTAAAAACAATCTAAAAACAGATGCTCGTATCTTTTCTTATGAAAAGATTCTTGCAACAACTATTTTATCTTTGGATAAAAATGGTATACCATTAAGATATTGTTTAAAAGAAGATCTACCTATATACATATTAGAAGAAGATCTGCAAAACACATATAAAATTTGTATTGAGTTAGTGAAGTTGATAGATGAGAGAACAAAACAAAAATAATTCTAGGGATAATAGACCTGAAAAAAGAGATGATCGTCCTAAAAGAGATGACAGATCTGGTAAACCATCATATTTTAATAAAGATGATCGTTCAGGAAGTAAAGATAGTAGAGGCGAAAGACCAAGTTTCAACAAAGATAATAGATCAGAAAGACCTTCATTTAATAGAGAGTCAAGTGGTGATAGACCTGCTAGAAGCTCATCATACAATAGAGATGACAATAGAAGTGAAAGACCAAGTTTTAATAGAGAATCAAGTAGTGACAGACCAGCTAGAAGCTCATCATACAATAGAGATGATAACAGAAGCGAAAGACCAAGTTTTAATAGAGATAGCAGATCAGAAAGACCTTCATTTAATAGAGAGTCAAGTAGTGATAGACCAGCTAGAAGCTCATCATACAATAGAGATGATAATAGAAGCGAAAGACCAAGTTTTAATAGAGATAGTAGATCAGAAAGACCT
>JACMQJ010000396.1 GCA_014377055.1 Candidatus Sericytochromatia bacterium | reverse complement strand
GAAAAATAATGATTAAACAATTTTTAAATAAAATTGATAATCTACCTTTAGTTCTTAAAACGAGTAAATACGATAAAAACTCTGTGAAAGTTCACACTTATAAAAAACCGATATTAAGAAAATTAATTGCTGGCACTCATTAAAAAAAACATATTCAGCAATTAATAATTAGTTTTAACGGCTTTACTTTTTAACAAACCTGCTAAATTAATATCATATTTATAAAGGACTTAAATTATGTTTGCTATTCTTGATACAATTCGTGCTATTCCCAATATTGAATTGATAGTAATTAGTGGCTCTGCGGTCATTGCTTTGCTAATGGTAATTGTTGGTGTTGCTACAAGTGCACCAAACAAAAAAGCTCACTAAATCTTTTAAAGCATCTTGAAGGTGCTTTTTTTCATCTGTAACTAAGTACTACTCAATTTTTATAAATAAAGATTTATGTAGAAATTTTGATTTTTCTTTATATATTTTATATAACTAAATACTTGAGTGAATCACACCTACATGAGAAACGGTGACTCATAGACTAGAGAGTTAAAAGTTATGAACTTTAATCATTATCCAAAACTTATTGAGCAGGCTAATATCAAGATTGCAATCTTGAGCTATGCTGATTTGTATACTAAGGTTAAGTTCTGGCTGGATTACCATAATCTTAATGAAATTATTCTTTTGTGCGACACCTCTGCTAAAAAACTATTTATTTATCTAAAAACATCGCCTCCACAATACATGAACTTAAACTCTGAGTTGAAATTAATTAATGTGCCTAACTATGAACTTCATCCTGTTATAGATTGTGAGTCTCTCAACAATATTTACTTTGATAAAAAATATTCTCTGGGAGATTTTTTAATTAGTCTAAAAAATAAAACCTATTACCACTATTTTTTAGAAAATAATTTGGATATAGATTTAAAATTAAACAATGAACCTTTAAATAAAATTTAAACTGCTAAACAACAGAGATTTATATTTTTATAAGATTTATATTTTTTGACTCAGACAACTCTTTGTTTAATCTGAAGTTTAGCTGTTGTTTTTCTAATTGGTTAATAATATCTTCTCTGTTATCCTTTAATCTTTTAATATGCTTTTTAGGATCACCATAGTCATTATTACTATCTTCAAATTTTTCAAAATATGCTTCACATGCTGATACAGTACATTTTTTTATTTCTTTTATTAATGTATCGTCTTGTAATACATCCATAAATATATGTAATTTTTTTTCATTGTAAAAATAAAAAATATCTTCAGCATATATTTTAGAATTAGTTCTGATAATTTCAGAAGCTTTTTCAGGATATTTTTTCATGAATATGTTAATGTTGTTTAGGGTTTTATTATCCAATCTAGAATCTTTACTAAAACGATCAATAAAATATTTAATGTCTTCCTTATTATGTGGAATATTAAAATAATCACTGATTACAAAAGCATTATCAAAATAGTAAGGAGATAAAAAATAACCACAAAGTTTTTGCTTTTCTTCTTGAGTTAAATTGTACTTTATTTTATCTTTAAATAGTAATTTTAATAAAGATTGATTCCTTTCTCTACCAATATCTACAATATCTTTAAAATTAAATGTATAGTCGTCCAATAAAATTTTTAGAAACTCTTCACTTATATCTGTTTTTTCTAAAACTTTTTGTATAATTTGTGCCTCAACTATTATTTTTGAAAAAGTTATATAGCTATAAATTAATTTAAAAACTTTTAATTGCTCATGATCAATTGATAAAAGTAATCCATTAAGAATTATTTTCTGATCAATATCTATTTTTTTGATAATGGGAACTAAATATTCAATAACTTCTACGGCACCATATTGGCAAGCAATCTTAAAATTTAATTCGAACTCTACAGCAAGCAATTCTTTTCTATCTAAAATATAATTTTGATATAAATCAAATCTTCTTTTTGATATTATACCTTCAAATAACTGATTAAAATCTTTAACTTTTTCAAGCTCCCTAGAAGTTGCAAATTCAATAATCTCATTGATATTATAAAAAGTAGAAGGGTGTAGATCAATTAAATAATCTACCACTTCAGTATGTTTATATTGTAGTGCCAGAAGTATTCCAGGATCTTGTTCATTATCATAGTATTGCATCAATTTGATATCATCTTTTATAATCCCTATGGGACTATGATACTCTCCTGTCACCAAGTATTTGACTATTTCTAATTGTCCTATTTTACATGCTAATTTATATGGGCCATAAAAACCATGCGATTGATCTGCTTTGAACTCTGGCTTTAGATCTACATCTTGACCATCAATAAACTCTTTTCCTGCAAGAAGTTTTCTGACTTCAATTAAATTACCAGCTTTAATATGAGTAATAATAGAAAGATTGGTTTTAGTTTGCAATTCTTGTTGAGTCATACGTAAGACCTAGAGTGAACCATGATTATAACCCAAACTGTAAAAATTTTGCTTATTTAGAGACTAGAACCTTTAATGATTGAGTCTTTTCTTTAAATATGCAGCTATTTTTTGAACTTCAGTTTTTAAAACTGTATAGTTTTCGTCATTTTCATCATTATTAATAATAATGCTGGAGTGACTTTCTTTATAATGATTACTCTTTTGGACTGCTAGCATGCTTAAAATTTCATGATCTTCAATTGTGTGATTTCGCTGTTTGATTCTTTTAATTTGAGTCTCTTGGGAGCAAGAAACACAGATAACATCTGAGAAATGATGCCTTAGATCCATATGAACTACCCACCACTAAAGCTTGAACTTATAGTTAAGGTTTCCTGATTCATAGAACGTTGTACATCAGGTAACTTAATACCCTCTATATCTAACATATTCTCCACAGGCTTTGATTTTAGATAAACTGAAATCGGTTCGGGAAGCACCTTCCCTACCTTTTTTCTAATACGTACTGTCTTTTTAGACTTAGGTTTATAAGCTTCTAAATCAAATGATTTTAGAAATTCTATTCCTCTGTATTTTATAACTTTCGATGCATTACTATCAGCATTATCTTCATGTCCACACGAAGTACATTTAAATTGGTCTTGAGTAAGTCTATTATCTCTATGAACATAATGACACTCAGAACATTCCTGACTTGAATAAGCAGGGTTTACACTCAATACTAACTTGTTTCTTTTAGCTGCTTTGTAAGTAATAAATTGTTTTACCAATCCTAATGAACTATTAGCCAAGGATTTATTTAATCCTGCTTTAGCAGCTCTACCATTAGCAATATAATTTCCTTTGGAATCTTGTTTAGGCTTTGGTGCAGCCATCATGTTCTTTAATTTTAAATCTTCTAGTATGAAAACTTCTGCTGAGCTATTAACTAAATTATGACTGGTTTTATGACAAAAATCCTGCCTTACATTCGTTTGATATTGTTTTAGTTTACCTACTTTAATCTTAGTTTTATTTCTGTTTTTAGAGCCTAACTGTTGCCTTGATAATTTTCTCTGATAATGCTTAGATCTAAACTCTTTCTTTGTTATTCTCTTTATAATTTTCTTATCAATTGCATAATTAGAATTATCGCTGGTTGCAACTGGCACAACTATTCCTCTATCAAGACCCACTACAATTTTATCTAAATCTGATCGTAGGCTAAACTCATACATTAATTCTTCTTGAGTTCTGATAATCTGATTAGATTCTTTACTAACAATTTCTTCAGAATTAAAACTAATAAACCAATGCCCTGAAGGATTTACTGAAATTGTAATACTTTTAGGTAAATTATATTCTTTATGAGCTTTGAACTTTAGTTTACCTAATGCAAACTTTTTATTGCCAATATTAATAGTATGATTTTTATTGTGGTTATTATCTTTATTGGTTTTATTTGAGTTATCAACAAAAGAAAATAATTCAGATGTAATCATGACTGATTGCCGACCAAAGGATTTTTTTCTATTAGGCGAACCACCTAATCCTTGCGCAAATCTTTTGTAAGCTGTGATGTATTTATAACTACCATTTCGAAGAATTTCAGGTG
>JACMQJ010000395.1 GCA_014377055.1 Candidatus Sericytochromatia bacterium | reverse complement strand
TTTTATAGTGTTATAGCTCTTTTGTTTCCAGGTATTTTTCCAGATTCTCTTAAAATGGATGGACATGTTTCTGTATATTTTGAAGCTGCTTCTGTTATTACAGCTTTAGTGCTATTAGGTCAGGTACTGGAATTAAGAGCAAGAAGTCAAACCAGTAGTGCAATAAAAACACTATTAGGTTTAGCACCAAAAACTGCCAGAATAATTGAAAATGGTGATGAAAAAGATATTCCTATGGAGCAGGTAAAAGCTGGTGATAAATTAAGGGTTCGACCAGGTGAAAAAATACCTGTAGATGGTATAGTAACTGAAGGAAATACTTCAATTGATGAATCTATGATTACAGGTGAACCAATACCTGTAGAAAAAAACAAAGGTGATAAAGTAACTGGTGCAACTATTAATAATACAGGTAGTATTATTATTCAGGCTGAAAAAGTCGGCAGTGACACTGTTCTTTCCCAAATAGTAAAAATGGTTAGTGAAGCACAAAGAAGCAGAGCTCCTATTCAACGCTTGGCTGATACTGTTGCTAAATATTTTGTTCCTATTGTTCTTCTTATATCTGTGATTACTTTTGCAGTGTGGGCTCTAGTAGGACCTCAGCCACGTTTAGCTTATGCCCTGGTTAATGCTGTTGCTGTTTTAATTATTGCTTGTCCATGTGCTCTTGGTCTGGCTACACCAATGTCAATAATGGTGGGGGTTGGACGTGGAGCAAAAGAAGGCGTTTTAATAAAAAATGCTGAATCACTGGAAACAATGGAAAAAGTTGATACTTTAGTGGTTGATAAAACAGGAACATTAACAATGGGTAAGCCTAAACTGCAATCAGTAATAGCTATGGAAGGATTTGATGAATCTGATGTTTTACGCTTGGCAGCCAGTTTAGAACAGGGAAGTGAACATCCTTTAGCTGCTGCAATAGTTAACGGCTCTAAAGATAAAGGTCTTAAACTCTCAGATTTAAAAGATTTTAATTCTATTACTGGTAAAGGTGTAACTGGAAATATTGAAGGAAAAATAGTTTTTCTTGGTAATAAAGTACTTTTTGAAGAACAGAAAATAAATTTACTAAACCTTGTTGAAAAGGCTGATTCTCTTCGTGAAAATGGTGAAACAGTAATGTTTGTTTCTATAGATGGAAAACCAGCAGGTTTAGTAAGTGTAATTGACCCAATCAAAGAAAATACAATTAAAGCAATTACAGCCCTTAAAAATGAAGGAATTAAGATAGTTATGCTAACTGGGGATAATAGAAAAACTGCTGAGGCTGTGGCTAAGAAATTAGGAATTACAGAAATTGAGGCTGATGTTTTACCAGAAAAGAAAGGTAGCGTTATTAAAGAATTACAGGCAAAGGGTAAGATTGTGGCAATGGCTGGTGATGGAATTAATGATGCTCCTGCTTTAGCTCAGGCTCAAATAGGTATTGCAATGGGAACTGGAACAGATGTTGCAATTGAAAGTGCTGGAATTACATTATTAAAAGGAGATCTTGAAGGAATAGTCAAAGCCCTTAAACTTAGCAGAGCCACAATGAGAAATATCAGGCAAAATCTATTCTTTGCTTTTATATATAATGTAGTGGGAATACCCGTAGCTGCTGGAATACTATACCCAACTTTCGGTTTATTACTTAGTCCTATTATTGCCAGTGCTGCTATGAGTCTTAGCTCCGTTTCGGTTATAAGTAATGCTTTAAGGTTAAAAGCTTCAAAATTGTAATAACTGATAAATCTCAAACAAGTAATTATTAAAATCATACTCTTACTATCATGATTTGTCATTACCAATAATTTGTCCATTTGTCCACAGGATTTATAAAATTTAAAAGTAAGAAGGTATAAAATCGTCAAAATCATCAAGGAAATTATTTAGAGATAAGTCACTTCCCACCCATGCCATACAATCTGAATCATCATACTTTTGAAGATTTTTTGGAATTCTAATAAAACCTAAATTTTCATAGAATGAAGCATCTATATCCGAATATAAAAATATAATATTTACATTTTCGGTACATGATAAAAATTCAACTGTCTTTTTTATTATTAAAGAACCATAGCCTTTATTTCGATAATTTAAATTTGTTGCAATAGAACCTAAACCACATAGATTAAAATCTCCATGAGAATCAAATCTATGTACTAGTAAAGAAGATAATAATTTATTTTCAGAATATAACGCAAACCATTGACCTGATTTATATTTTATTGAGTTTTTGCATTCATTTAAGTATTCATTTTTTTGCTGATCTTTTCCCCAAACATCAGCACCCATCATATAAATTTGATCCATATCAGTTATATCAGGTTCTTTTAAAATAACATTATCTAAATTAGTCATTAAACAGCAACATCGCCTTTGATATGTGGATGTGCCTGATAATTTATTAGCTCAAAGTCTTCAAATTTATAATCAAAAATTGAGTCAGGTTTTCTTTTAAAATTTAATTTTGGTAAATTATATGGCTCTCTTAATAGTTGCAATTTTACTTGTTCGATATGATTTGTATAAATATGGCAATCTCCGCCCGACCAAATAAAATCACCAACTTCCAAATTGCATTGTTGAGCAATCATACAAGTTAGGAGGCTATAAGAAGCTATATTATATGGTACACCCAAAAAACTATCACAAGATCTTTGAGTTAACATACATGATAACTTGCCATTAGCTACATAAAATTGAAAAAAAGCATGGCATGGTGGAAGTGCCATATTTTTAATTTCGCCAACATTCCAAGCACTAACAATTAATCTTCTTGAATCAGGGTTACTTTTAATTTGTTCTATTAAATCTGAAATCTGATCAATATTTTCACCTTTTGAGGTTTTCCAAGCCCTCCATTGTGAACCATATACAGGTCCAAGCTCTCCATTTTCATCCGCCCATTCATTCCAAATACGTACACCATTATCTTGAAGATATTTTATATTAGTACTTCCACTCAAAAACCAAATTAGCTCATGAGCAATACTTTTAAAATGAACTTTTTTTGTAGTGATTAATGGAAAACCATCCGCTAAATTAAATCTCATCTGATAGCCAAAAATACTAATTGTACCTGTACCTGTGCGATCTTGTTTTTTTACACCATTTTCGAGTATATGTTGTAAATATTGTTGATATTGTTTCATAATTAGATTTATTGATAGATAACAGTTTTTAAATAATCTTTGGCATTAGCTCTAAAAGTATTATCCATTAAGTCTTTATACTCTTGATAAAATCTTTCATGCTCATTCTCAGGGAAGTCACTAAATTCAATAGCACTACGAATAATTCCATCAAAATGTAAATCATAAAACTCAATCATTTTATCGTCTAAATCGTTAAAGTTTTCTTCACAAAATTGATTAAACTTATCAGTTTCAAAATATTCATCACTCATTTT
>JACMQJ010000394.1 GCA_014377055.1 Candidatus Sericytochromatia bacterium | reverse complement strand
TTCCTTGCCCACAGTTTAAAAATAAGTTAATATTACATAAGTTAAATTAAGTTAATTAAAAATAATAAATAGGAGATAAAAGTTATGATGGAAAGTTTATTAAAAAAAGCGTTATTATTTCAGGCTGAGATAGCATCTATGGCTTCAGAAAAAGTTCAAGAAGTAGCTAGTACTTATGTTGAAAAAGGAACATTACATGATGCTGATGCAAAGAAGTTTGTTTCAGAAGTAAGAGAAAAATTATTAGCCACATCAAAAGATGTAGAAGATAAAATTAGTAAATTAACTAAAATGGTTCAAGATATGGGTGTACCAGGAATGAATACTGGTAGCAAATCAAGTTCATCATCAAGTAGTGATAATGTTGAAGATGAAATTGAAAAACTTGAAAAAAGACTTGAAGAATTAAAAATAAAACAAGAAATGGCTGCTAAACACGCAAAAAAAGATAACTAATTTTTAAAGATAAATTTTAGTTCTTTAGTAAAATAAGCAACAAATTTAATAAAATTTGTTGCTTATTTTTTATTAGAATTTTTCATGATATAATTATTCCAAATTGTGCCGAAGTGGCGAAATGGCAGACGCACTAGACTCAGAATCTAGTTCCTTAACGGGAGTGTGGGTTCAAGTCCCATTTTCGGCATATTACAAAGTCTAGGTATTCATAATTAACTTTTAATTTGCTATTGTATTGAGAGTAGCAAAAACTATTTTATTTTTGCTGAACTAAAGCTCATTATTTGTTTGGTAAATATTGGGTAATCTGCAGGATTAAAAGTATATTGTTTCATTTCTTCAATAGCTTGTTCAGGTTTATATCCATTATATTTTATTCGGTATAGAGCAATCATTGTACCTGTTCTATCTCTTCCACCCTTACAATGAACATATAAAGGCTGATTTTTTACAGAATTAACATCATTAAAGAATGTTTTAATTGTAGGATCAGAAATAGATTTGTCAAAAGGAACTTGAACATTTAAAAATTTCATTCCAAGTTTTTCTACAACTATTTTTTCTTGTGCAACTTGTGCTGGTTCTGTAGGATCACCAAGTCCTCTAAAGCTAATAACTGTTTTTATACCAAAAGTTTTTAGGGCTTGTAAGTCACTATCAGTAGGAAGACCACCACGATATAATTTATCAGTTACTTTACCAAAGCGGTAAATATTATTGATACTTGGTGTTTGTACAATATCTGTAGAAAGAGTTTTTACATAATTTGGCTCATGTTCAACAACACTTAAGTTTACATTATTATTTATATCACTAAAATCTGTCTGACTACATCCTGATGAGAATAAAGCCAATGTAACAAATAACAATATTTTTTTCATAAGAATCCAAACCTCAAATACTCTAATTAATTTAGATATAGTAAGTTTTCAAAAAAAATGTCTTATATCTAAGTTAATTTAAGAGTAATTTTTAATTAAAAAATTTCACTATGGCTTTAAAATTGTTACTAAAATCAAATGATAATATTTTTATACCTGAATCTATTAAAGACATTACTTCTATCGGTGCTATTCATCTATAATTTATGTCGAAGGTATTGATCAATATACAAATTTGTTATGGTATGAATTCGCATATTAAAAATACTCAGGTTAATCTAAAAATGAAAAAAGCTTTAACAGCAGGGGTTATATTGATTAGTTCAGTTATAATTTCCTGCCAGAATCCATCCACTAATACGGCAAATCCTGGAAGCACTACAATTCCTTCAGCAGGTGCAACTGCCTCATCACCTGTATCTAATTCAGGAAAAACTGATTATACAAAAACCCAATTTGTCCTTTTTTTAGACTGCTATAAAAGTAATAATCCCAATGATACTGAAATCAGTAAAGTTTTGCAGCAAATGCTTTTATCAAATGACTGGGATTCTACTGCCCAGAGAGATGAATATGTAAATAAGTATAGATATGCTATTAATGAAAGCTGTAAACCAAAATAAAAAATATGTCTTATATGTCAATACCTTCGACAGTTAGTTTAAAATTTTGCTAAATTAAAATCCTGTAATAGAATTAGATTGCTTAAAAATAAGATTATAAAACAGGATTTGAAATAATTATGACAGAGTTACTAGAAATAATAAAGGTATTGGTAATATTTTTTCCAAGGAATTTTCATGTATTTCAAGCAATAATAGAAGCAATGTTAACAATGAATGGTTCAAAAACCATGTTAAATATATCAAGATGGACAAAAGGTAAAGCCTGTTATCGAACAATAGAGAGATAAAATGGCTACATATGAACTTATTAATATGTAGGTTAATTTAAGAGTAATTTTTAATTAAAAAATTTCACTATGACTACCTGTCCGAACTAAATATAATGATTCATTTGTATTTATGTATAGTAGTAACCAGTCAGGGCTTATATGACACTCTCTAAAATCTTTCATTTCACCTTTTAGTTGATGATCTTTATATTTTTTAGCTAAGGTGATATTAAAAAAGATATTTTTGATAACGTCAAAAAGTTTGGTTAAATCTTTTCCTTGTTTTTCAATTCTATCTAAATCTTTGTTATATTTTTTACTTTCTTTGATTTGTTTCATTTATTTTTTTAGATCTATTTTTAAAATTTTCAAGATATTCTTTTCCATCAAAAACCAATAAATCCTTTTCGTTTTTAATATCAAACATAGCCTCAATAGTTTCTTTATTAGGCTTTTTAGCTCTTTTTATTTCAAATGGAATACCATTAGTAATTTTGATCTGTGCAGCAAATATATTTATTGCTTCGCTAAAACTTATTCCTAGTTCACTGAGTATTTCTTCGACTTCCTGCTTTAATTTTGGCTCAATTCTAGCTCTTACTACAGAAGTTTTAGACATTATTTTTACCTTTTAAATTAAAAATTTCTATTATTATTGTAGCCTATTTAGTAACATTTGTATCTGATTTTTTTATGGGTACTCCAACCCCAATCTATCTTATTGGCTATGAAAAAAACGCACTGATTAAATGCGTCTCTAATAAATATACCAAATAAAACTATTTCATTTTTACAATAATACCTACTGAATCTTTTTTATCAGTTTTAAATTTTTGTAGAGGATTGGTTAAATCGCTACTAACAAAAAAACCAAATTCATCATTTTTATTATAATTATATAAGTGAAAATGAACC
>JACMQJ010000061.1 GCA_014377055.1 Candidatus Sericytochromatia bacterium | reverse complement strand
TGGAGATGGTTTAAGACCTGTATCTAGTGGTAAAAACACTAGATTTTCCAAAGCAAGTTTTGGCTTTTCTTGGTTTAAAGTAACTAAAGATAGTATTTATTTTCAATTTATAGATGAAAAAGGAAATATGCTATATGACTACACTATCAAAAAAGAAACAAAAGTATTAGCAAAAAGATAGATTTAAATCCCTATTTCGACTAAGCTATTAGACTTAAAATATAAAAAGGGCTGAATAATTACATAGTTCGACAAGCTCAGTAACCAAAGCCCCATTTGTTCAAAAAAAGGTATTTTTCTGAATAATGGTTCTTCAGCCACTTACAAAAAAGTTATATAGAAGATTTCCAGTATATTCTCCAAAACATGCAAAATATTTTTAAGTATTTTCTACCCCCTACTCAGTAACTAGGGTTAGGATGGATTGTATTTTAATATTTAAACTTATTAGCATTTAAAACAGAAACAATGTTATTAATTTCTCTTTTAGGATCTTTCCACCAATTTCTACTCCATATTCTATGTATTTTCCATCCTCTTGACTCTAAAAACTTTTGTCTATATATATCTCTTTCTCTAGCAGATTTTGAGCTATGATACATAGCACCATCACATTCAATACCAAGAATATATTCAGATCTTTTTCTATCATATATAGCCAAATCAATTCTATAACCAGATGCCCCTACTTGTGTATGTACCTCATATTTTAATTTTATAAGTTCATCATAAACCTGATTTTCAAAGTCACTATCAAAGTCAAGATTGTTGCTCCCCATCCCTGTTTTGTTAGCAATTGAATGTAATAAAGATTTAACATCAGATTTGTTATTGTCATTTATAGCTCTAGCATATTGTAAATATTTTTTAAAAAGTTTTGGTCCTATATTCTTTGAATCATCAACATTTAATTCTTCTGGCTCGATAGAAGTTATCAAATATATTTTCCTTTTAGCTCTACTTATACCAACATTAAGTCTATTTTCGCCACCTTCTTGATTTAAAGCTCCAAAACTTGATGCTACTTTTCCTTGCTGGTTTTTAGCATAGCCCACTGAAAATATTATTATATCTCTTTCATCACCTTGAACATTTTCAATATTTTTTACAAATAAACTAACATCTTCATCACCATTTTTACGGTTAGATTCTTTTATATAAACCTCTCTAAAACTGACATCATTTTGTACTTCATTCTCTAATAGTTCTATTATTAATTCTTTTTGAGTGGAATTAAAAGTTATTATACCAATAGTTTCGTCATTTTCTCTTGTGGTTAGTATTCGTTTTACCAAACTAACAATTTCTCTGCCTTCTTCTTCATTTTTTCTATCTATCCATCTTCCATCGACTTTTATTCTTTCAATTGGTTTATGTATAGATGAGTCTTTTCTATTTGGTATTATTTGAATCTTACCATCATAAAAAGCATAATTAGAAAAATTTATAAGCTCCTCAAATAATGCTCGATAATGATATGTTAATGTTGAACTCTTATACTTAAATTTTGCTAAGTCTAATAAACTCTTTACATCTGAATTTGATGTATCTTGGTATTCATCTCCTTCCTCTTCTTCTTTATCTGTATCTTCATCAATCTTTACTTGGTACAAATCATTAGGTTGTAATTGCTTATCATCACCTGCAATAACAGCTTTTTTTGCTCTATATAAAGATGGTATTCCTTGTTCAACAAACATTTGAGATGCTTCATCAAAAATAACAATATCAAAAAGTTCTTTGTTAAATGGAAAAATTGCTGATGCGACCTCTGGTGTAACTAGCCAGCAAGGTAAAATATTAAATAAACCTTTTGAATAAAACTCATTTACATACTTTCTTAAGGTCATTCTTTTTCTTTTTTTGCCTGCCTCATATTTCATATCTTTGTAAGTAATATCATTGCCTAAGCGATTATAAGACTTACCATCATCAATAGATTGATTTAATGTGTTAATTATATAGCTTAAATTGAAATCCTTTTTTTTGATTAATGCTTGTTTAGTTAAATACCTTAAATCATGTTCTTTTGATAAATTTTGGAGAATATTTTGATTTTCTGATTCTATTTTATCTATATATTTTAAATAAAAAGTATTTAATATTGATTCTTCAGAAAGTTTTAGTTTAATCTCATTTTCACCAAAAGTATTTAGGCAATATCTAATTAATAAGCTTTCATTATCATTCAATAATTTTTTTATTTGATCATAGTTCTTTATATTTGAAAAGTTTAATTCTAGCTCATTTTTAATATCATCCAGTAAACTTAAAAATCTAGGATTATCATTAACAAATAAATTTTTTAAATTTAGAATAAAGTGATGATCAAAATAAGATTCAAGTTTTTTTTCAATTTCTAAAAGAATATTTTCTTTATATAAAATACTTTCTTTTATTATTGAAAAATCTGATAATAATATATCTTGTTTATCTTTTGAAGAATTAATTTTATCTATTTCAACTAAATTAATAGTTTTGCTAAACTTATCTTTAAACTCATCAATCAAAAAAATAAATCTATCACTTTTTTTATTTAGCCTATTTAATTCAATATTTTTCATAAAAGTATCTAACTCATTAATTGAATAAATACTGTTATCTAAGGAATTATGATTATCCTGAAAATTATTAAATACGATTTGTATATCGTTAGTAAAAAATTCAATTTCGTTTATTATGTTACTTGAAGAAAAAGATATGTAATCATCTTTATTAAGCTTAAAATTTTTATCCAAATCTAAAATAGATTTTTTAATTTCTTCACAACTTTTTTCAAGCTCTTGCTTAAAAACATTAAGGGTAAACTTTTCACTATCTGGATGTGATAATTTAGTCAGGTCTGAAAGTAGTTTATTAAAAATAATTAATATACTAAACTTATTACTTAAAATATTAGAGTAACTATTAATTTTAACTATTTTATTACTATTAGATGAAAAAAATGATAAAGAGCTATTCAATTCTTCATAATAGTTATTTTTAAAAGTATTTATTTTTTCAGACTCTTCTTTCAACAAAACAAGTTCATTTTTTATGTCCTCAACTTTTTTAATAAAAACGTCACTATTATCATTGTAAAAAAATTCAATAAGCGGAAACTCCGTATTCACCTGAATAATAAACATTTTAACAAACAAAGTATGTTCAACTTTTGAAATAATAGTTTTTAAATTATTATTTTTTACTTTGTTCTTAATTTCAAAAAATAATTTCCAATACTTAATTTTGAATATTTTCATAACTTTTATCTCATCACAAAGAGAGTTAAGATTTTCTAAATCTAAATAATTTTCATTTGGTAAGAATTTTTCAGACTTATTTAATATTGTAATATTTTCATCAATATAAACAATTAATTTTTGGATTTTATTAGATAATAAATTGTTATCCTCACAAAATTTAGAGGTAGTTTTTTTGTATAAAGAATCAGTTTTACCTATTATTTGACTAACATTGCTTAAAAAATTACCTCTAAATTTATCTTTAATGATACTTTTTGTTTTGGTAAATTCGTTTTTACTATCATTAATTAAATCAAAAGATTGTTTATAGGAATTATTAACAAGTTCTTCTTTTTCTAAGAATGATTTATGAGAGTCTAAAAGCTTGTTAATAAAATCAATGATTTTCTTTTTTTCTATTTCTGGAAAATTTGAGAAATCTTTTCTTTTAGATAAAAAATATTCTTTAAAGTCAAATTTCAGATAATTAACTACACTTCTAATGTTTTCAAGCATTTTAATAAGTTCATCATTATTTATACTTTCAAACTGAGAAAAATCTTGGAATAAAATATCAATATACTTTGTTGTATCATTTTTACTTTTTGAATAGAGCATAAATAAAGTTAAGCCAAAATCGTTTTTTTTATGTAGTAATTCAGCAATTTGCTCTAATTTTTTTAAATTTAATTCTATTTCCTGAGATAATTCATTAAATTTTTTATATGAGTTATTGTTACGATACGTGTCTTGACCGTCTAAAGTAGTCAATACTTTTTGAAAAATATCATTCCAATCTTTATTATAATCGTGAACAAAACCAACTCTTTCATGTAGTCCAAATTTAGCTAATCGGTTATAAACAACATCTAGTGCCGCTCTTTTTTGTGAAACCATTAATATTTTCTTGTTATTTGCTAAGTTATCAGCAATTAAATTTACTATTACTTGTGATTTACCTGTACCAGGAGGACCATATATTACAAGTTGATTATTTTTCTTAGATAAAAAAATAGCGTTTTCTTGACTAGAATCAGTATCTGTGAGAAAAAAAGCCTTCTTTTCTTCAATAATAATATTTTTTTCATCCTGATTTTTTATATCAACTGATCCAATGTCTTTTTCATCTTTATTTTGCTGTAGTAACTCATAGACTAAACCATCTTTAGGTGAATTATCTATTAATTTTTTATAGTCATCACCTAAAGAACTATTTGAAACAGGAAATTGTCCTAAAATTATATTATGCTTTAAGAATAACTCACCTTGTTTATAAGTAGGTATGTTCTTTGATGTATAGTCTTTAAATTTGATTATTGTTTCATCAATACAGTCATTATTTATTTTTATTTGATTATCAAGAAAATATTTTAGTAACCAATCTATAGAAAAAGTTTCAGGAAATTCTTCAAATTCTAATTCAAAATCTTTTATTTTAATTTGGTTATATTGTTGAAAGCCCATTACAAAAGTTTTGTTTATTTGAATATTTTCTTCAATATTATTAACTAAAAACCACTCTTCTTCCAATTGAATAATTTTCACGGGAAAAAGTAATAAAGGTGAACGAACAAAAGTTTTGTCTAAAAATTGCCCTTCAGCAAATAAATAACCTAGATATAAATCATAGCTACCCTTTTCTTTTTCGACTAACTCAATTTCATCTTTTAACTTTTTTAAATTTTTTGATAAAACTATTGCTTGAACTTGTTCTTTATCTGAAAATTTATCAATATAAGGTGAATCTAAGAGTTTGAAATTTACTTTACTTCTTTTCAAAATGAATTCAATTAGTTTGGATGACTTATCATTATAAAGATCATCTAAAACTTTAATATCAAATGCTCTTTTACTATATAATTTTTTTAAAACCAAAGCTCTATTTCTTGTACTTAAGTCAACAAGTCTGTTTTTGTACTTTATTAAAATTTCTTCCATTTAAATTTAATACTTTATCTCCTTAAAATACCGTGAACATATTTAAGCATAGATAGTACAGTAATTCAATAGTTCCAAATACTCATTTTGATTCATTGCAACTTCAAGGTCAAGATCAAACTTGGATGTAAATAATTTAAGTATCTTTCATTCTGTAGTCTAAGTCTGTAGTTAATAATAGATAATCGAGTTCTTTACTTCGACAAGGTCATAGATTTAAATCCCTCTAACTCCCTTTGCAAAGGGAGGACAACATTAGTGGCAATAAGTATTGTTATCATATATAATTTTTTAATTGACACAACTTTATTGATTAAACTCGTGAGATATAATCTATTAAATAATTTTAGAGAAAGTGTATTTTTAAATTAATTTTGAATTACAAATTATAGGAAAAAAGCAAATGAAGATTTTTAAGTCATTATTATTATCAACAACTATAAGTTTAGCTTTATGCTCAGAGGTTATGGCTGATGTAGTTGATGACACATTTAATTTTAATAATAGTGAAGTAAATGGTTATAGTTCAATAGCAACAACTGACGATTCAACATCAATGGTAATTAATCCAGGAGGTATAGGTTTAAAAGGAGATGGTGAAGTTTTCTTTTCTAACTCTATCTATTCAGATCTTAGTCAAACTAATATTTTTGGTACTTATAGCAATTTTAATCTAGGATATCAAAGCTTTACCCCAAGAGCTAAAACCCTTAATCCTATCAGAAAACTTATTGTTGGTACAGGATACCCTATAATTGAGGGTTTAAGCTTAGGAGTAACCTATTTTAATGTCCAATCCACTGATACTAGTAATTTAAATACAAATACATTTGATGTAGGTTTATTAGCTAGACCTACTGATTTCTTGTCAGTAGGTCTTGTCGGTAGAAATATTTTTGCTCCTGCATGGGGGCAATCGCCAATTAAGCGTTCTTACCTTGCTGCTCTTGGTTTTAGACCTGGAGCATGGGATAGATTAACTTTGACTTTGGATGGAGAATGGGTAGAAGGTTCTCCTATCAATAGAATAAAAGGCGTATTTGGTTTAGAAAGTGAGTTTATTAATGGAGTTGTTTTTAAAGCAAAAGCCTCTTCAGATGCCACTTTTAAAAATATTTCTTTTGGTGGAGAATTAGCTCTTAATTTTCCTTATGTTTCTATTGGATATGGTCGTGTTTTTAATAATGCTGGTAGTAGAGATGCAGGAGCAATCAAGCTATCATTGAATAAGTCAAGAACAATTTTTGAAGCAGGTAATTCAGAATTATCAGAGTTAAGCTTTAATGGAAATATACAAGCAAATAAAGATGCTGTTACTAGTTTTTTGGGTGTCAATTCAAGAAGTAGTGTCTATGATTATATTCAAGAAATAGAACAATTAAAAAAAGATAATTCTATTGCAGGTATAGTTCTTAACTTTAATAACTTTTCTTCTGGTTTAGCTGTTAATGAAGAGATAAGAGCCAAGTTAGAAGATTTCAAAAAATCAGGTAAAAAAGTAATTGCTTATATTCGCTCAATGGATATGAAACAATATTATTTGGCAAGTGTCGCTGACTATATAGTCATGCACCCAATTGGTGATCTGCAATTTCAGGGAATAGGCTCTGTTCATTATTTTTATAAAGATTTAATGGATACTGTTGGCATAGAAGCTCAGTATGAACGTATTGGAAAATATAAATCAGCAGTAGAGCCAATGATTCAAAATAAGGCATCTGATGCAGATAAAGAACAAACAAATGCTTTGTTGCAAGATTTTTATAATAATATGTCACAAGCTATCTCAACTAGTCGAAAAATAAGTCAAGTAGATATAAAAGGAATAGTGGATCATCAAACATTTGTTAATTCTAATGATGCCAAAGATCTAAAACTTGTTGATAAAATTGCTAATTATGATGAAATGGGTAAGATAGTTGCAAATTTAATGAATAAACAAGAAAAATTACCAATTATTACCTATCCAATTACTTATAAAAAATATAATTGGCGTGATGAAGCTCAAATTGCTATTATAAATGCTAGTGGTACAGTAATAGAAGGATCAAGTACTAGAGATTTATTATCTGGTGAAACAACTATGGGAGCGGACACTATAGCTGACATGCTCAGTAAATCCCGTAAAAATGAATCTGTCAAAGCAGTGGTTTTAAGACTTGATAGTGGTGGAGGCTCTGCCTTAGCATCAGATATTATTTTAAGAGAAATAAGCAGATATAAAGAGGCAAAAAAGCCTATTGTTATTTCGATGTCAAATGTAGCTGCTTCTGGTGCTTATTGGCTTTCAAGTGATGCAACTAAAATAGTATCTGACGCAAATACAATCACAGGAAGTATTGGTGTTTTTTCAGGGAAAATGAATTTCTCTAAGTTATTTGAAAAACTAGGTTTAAACGTTGAAACTTTTAAAATAGGTGAACATGCTGATGCTTTTTCTGAAGCCAGACCATTTACAGATGATGAAAGAAAAATGTTATTTAATTCAATACAGGCTACTTATAGAACGTTTTTAGAAAGAGTAGCTACAGGAAGAGGATTAAGTGTTGCTCGTGTTAATGAAATCGGTCAGGGTCATGTCTATTCAGGAACAAAAGCCAAAGAATTAAAACTCGTTGATGAAATTGGCGGTCTTGAAAAAGCAATCGAAATTGCTAAAAATTTAGCTATGTTAAAAGATAAAAAAGTTGAATTATTTAATGTTGCTAGTAATACAGGTATGAATACATTGGCTCAATTAGCGACAGATCCTAAGCAAGCATTTTATCCTTTTGTGATGTTAAAGTTGATCAGAGAAAATAAAGTATTGGCAATTATGCCAAATTATTAACTAACACAAGTCAGGTGTTTATTTGTTAAAAAAGATTATGATAAGGATGAAATAAGAATAATCTAATTTAACATTTTATCATCATGATAAGATTTAAAATACTTGACTCTAAAGTTTTATTTGAACATTTTGAAGAAACTCTAGTTATTTGACAACTAGTCTATTTAATTTATTAGCTGTAGCTATAGCTTCTTTGGCACTGATCTCTTTATCTTTTATTTCTAATATAATATCAAAGTCAGACCCTGTTGTTTCTTCCAAAAATCTTCTAAAATGCTCTATATCAATATGACTGTTATGCTTGCCTTTACGCTCTCCTATTGCCTGCGAACTATAGTCAACCATTGGTATTCCATCTTCTTTTTTCCATGATCTACTAAAAATTTTGATGGCCTCTGAGTTTGTTTCTCCATTATTGTTACATTCATTATGAAAATTATCAAAGATGATCGGTATACCAACTTCATCAGATATTTGCATACAATCTTTTAAGGTAAATAGTCGATCATCATTTTCAATTACCAATCTTTTTTTTATTAAGTCTGGTAAAAGATTATAAGCATTGACAAATCTCCTAATAGCATCATCTCTATCACCATACATCCCACCTACATGAATTTGCACTTTAGCATCTTTATCCAGACCCATCGAATCCAAAAAATGACAATGCCAAGTAAGATCGCCAATACTCTTAGTAACTACATCATCTTTTAGAGAGTTAATTAGCACAAATTGATCTGGGTGCATTGATATTCTTATATTGTTAGTTTTTATATAGTCACCAATACTAGTCAACTCTTTTTTAAAATGCTCTCTCCAATTAAATTGATTGATAGGGTGAGAAGCAAAAGGTATTAGATCTGAGCTTATTCTAAAAAACATCATATTTTCTTTAACATTATATTTAAGCATGGACTGCAAACTTTCTAAGTTACTTTTAACATCTTCCATTAATCTGGTTTCGGAATAGCTTGCTAACCGAAAAGTTTTTACTCCACAATTAATAGTTTTATTCATGCAAGGGTAACCGATTTTCATATTTTTTACTCTATTTATTTTTAAAATTTCTATTTTTTATTATATATTCTTACAGCTTTGTTTGTTATTAAATATAGATAAAAAATCTTTAACTTAACTTAACCTAGATATAACGAAAGTTTTTATAACATTTTAACTAAAACTAATATATAAGTTTTTTATTTTGGGAGAAGGAATTTAAATGTCAGGAGTCAATGGAATAAGATTAAGTGGTTTAACTCTTAATATAAAAACTGAAGCACCACAAACTAATAATCAAAATGTCAAACTTAAAGGTATAGCTTGGAATAATAACATTAGTAGACCAGCAGATAATTTAAACACAGATAGCTCCAATGTTAAACCTAGAAACTCAGGTAATGTTCCAGCAACTTCAGATGTACCAATGTTATTTCCTGATGACTCAACACAAACTCAAGAATCATCACAAAGCCAAGAACCAGAACAAACTCAGCAACCACATCCAAAATATGCAACTTCAAAAGCAAATGAAGGAATGAAAACAGGAATTGGCATGGCAATAGGTGGTGTTGCAGGTGCTCTTATAGGAAATTATTTTGGTAAGGGTTCTGGCACAAAATTAGGTTTAAAACTTGGTATAGGTGTTGGCGTTGCTGTTGGTGGTTATATTGGTAATAGATACGAAAAATAGTATTCTTTTACGAGTTTTTTAATAGCTCCGCTGTCCTGTGATCTCCTAAGTTATTTAGTGTATTAATCAATTTTTCTTTAATATTTTTGCTAGGATTAATTTTTATAATTTTAGCAAAATATTCTAAAGCTTTTTTATAGTTTTTTATTTGATGATATAAATCAGCTATTTTTTCATAATAAATAAAATTATCTAAACATAAATTTTCTAATTGTTTAATTTTTATTTCCATATCAGATAAATTATTCTGTTCCGTATTTATCTCTATTTCCTTAATAATTTGTTTGATATAAAAGTCAATATTTTTTCTAAATATGGGTTTAAGTGATAAGTTATAAAATTGCTCCTCAATTAGCCTAAAAATATTATTCCAGTTTAATTTATCTATTATTTTTATCGCTTCTAAACTAATAAGATCATTTTTATCATTATTTTTAAAAGCCTCCCTCATTAATTTTTTTAGATGATTTTTATCAGATTCACAAACTGTTATTATCTCTTCACTTTCTGGATCAAATGTTTCTATTAACTTATAATCAATCAGATAAGCATTTTTATCTGTACAAAAATCAAGGACAGCTCCATAGTTAGGAACTATTACAGGTAATCCAGATGCCATTGCCTCAAATATTGGCATACCAAAACCTTCTCCCCTATAAGGATGAACATAACAATTGCAAGCTGTATAAATTTTGCCCATATCTTCAATTGCTATATTATGTTCAATAAAAATAACTTCGGGATTATTTTTATTATTAGTTATTTCATTTATTTTTTGTGTAAAGGACTCATTTTTATAATAACTATTTTGACCAAAACCTTTGATTATTAATGATACATCTTCATCTTTAGAAAACTCTTCCAGATAAGCTTCAAGTAAAATATCAACACCTTTTCGATAGACAATACCACCTAAAAATAAGAATTTAAAACTTTTATCACTATCTAATTTTAATGGCGTAATTTTAGAGTTAAAAATCTGAGGATTTATTCCATTTGGTATTACTACAATTTTACTTTCTATAATTCCACTTTGTATATGTAATTTTTTTACATAGTTACTTGGACACCAAACCTGATCTACTTTTAAATTAATATGACGAACTAGATTATCAGGTAATTTTCCATATTCCCAAGGAATAATCATTATATAATATCCGTCTTCTGGAGCAGAATAGTCGGATGGTAGAACATGTTGAATATAAAAATCAGCTTTATTAATTAGTATACGATTAAAATATTCTTGTAATTTATTAAACTCAGTATAATTAAATTTATCTATTTCTTGATAATAATCTCTTGGTATAATTGATAACTCATATTTTTTTGAATTAATAATTTGTAGCTCTAACTCCCTATTGATGACCGAAAGGCTATTATGAAAAAATTGAGAACCTTCATAAATTATAAATTTACGTTCATCTTTTGATAAAGAGTTTTTTATGATAATGATAAATTGCTCATGCTGATAAAATTTTAATTCTTTGCTTCCATAATAAGTATTTTGGATAATATTAAAATTTTTAAGTAAATTTAAACAATAATCTTTTGAACGATATTTTTTTGAATAAATCTCTGATTTAGATGAAAGTATTGTATAGTCGAATACGTTTAACTTTTCATTTATTAAATTAGTTATTTGCTCGTCATTTAGAAGATCCAAATAATCAATAAATATATAACTTTTTGGTTCAATTTGCTTAATTATCTTATTTAATTCATCATTATAACTTAGTTTTTTTTGATCATCAGAATTAAAGATTACTTGATAACCATGATCAATATTTATTGCGTCTAATAAATATTTTTTAATTTGTTGTTTAAATAAATATTTTTCTTGATTTGTCGAGTTATTATTAATAATATGAAGAATAATTATTTTATCTTTTGAAATATGATTTTTTTCAAGTAATGCTTTATTTATTGAATCAGGAACAAATATTGTATCCATAACATTTAGACCTTTTATTTCTTCAAAAGAAATTTTTTCTTTGTTGGATACAAAACGAATAATATTTTTTAGTGCATAAGCAAACTCTACATATATGTATTCGTCAGGCTTATTAATTACTAATAAATTATTATCTATATTTTCAAACTGATCTTCACTAATTAGATAATTATAATTAAATTTTTTTGTATCTATTTTAGATACTATAACGTTGTTTTCAGTAGAGTTAATATTTAATTCACTACAGCATTCTTTAATCAAATTTATTTCATCGGACAGATCCATAAAAGGAAAATAGAGCCAAGAAATAAATCTGTAACTCATTATTTAAAAATCTAATAATGAAAAACTATCTCTTTTTTCTGGTATTGTAGTTTGTAAAATTTTTATGTATTCCATATTAAACCACTTATCACCACGATCAAATAAAAACTCAATTGCTTTTTGATGAGTCCATTGTGTTTTATAAATACGATCCGCTGTTAAAGCATCATAAATATCAACTATTGTAGCTATTTGTACCCATTCAGGTATTTGACCTGCTTTTAATCCGTGAGGATAACCAGATCCATCAAGCTTTTCATGATGATGTCTTATCACCATCTTTGATATATCAGATAACTTATATTTTTTGCTTAAAATTTGATAACCATATTCTGCATGATTTTTCATTATTTCAAATTCTTCAGTGGTTAATCTTCCTGGTTTATTTAAGATTTCAAGTGGTATTTTTGTTTTACCGAAATCATGGAATAATAAGCCAAGACCAAATTCTTTTAGCTTTGTAGGCTCATAATTTAGCGTTTTTCCAACTGTAACACCCAAAACAGCCAAATTAACTGAATGTTGATAAGTATAATTATCGTAGCTACGTAAATCTTGAACAGATATAACTGTTTCATCTGTGCTTAAAATATCTTCGACAACACTGGATACTAATTCCATGGCTTGATTATACTGTATTTTATTAGGATTAGTAAAAAGCTCTTTTACTAAAGACTCACCTTTTTTTCTCATCTCTATTGAAATAACATCTTTTAAAGGCGGTTTAGTTTTGGCGCTTGCTGGTACAGAATATTTTTCTTCTTCATCATC
>JACMQJ010000393.1 GCA_014377055.1 Candidatus Sericytochromatia bacterium | reverse complement strand
ATTGCTGAGAGGTTTTTTTCTGATTATGAACGAAAATCTCTAAATAGTATTCCTGAAACTCTTCAAAAAGAAGCTTTTTTTAATGGATGGACAAGAAAAGAGGCTTATATAAAGCTAAAGGGAAAAGGTTTATCAATACCACTTAATAGTTTTGATGTATCTATTATTCCAGAACAAAACCCACTGTTAATAGATTCAAGAGATGATGATATTCATTTTAGTAATTGGAAAGTTTTTGATATAAAAACTTTTGAAGGATATAAAGCCGCTCTTATCACTGATAAAAGTGTTATTTTAATTAATTACCATACATTTTAGTAATTAATTGAACAAAAATTAATTTATTAATATTCAACTACCTTTTGATAAGCCTATTCCAAATTCTATGATTTCACAATTTTTTAAATTATAGATAATAAGCAACCTTTATGTGCATATTACCTTCATGGAAAAGATATAACAGGAACAATGATTGCTTTTTATCGCATGAAAAATGAAGGTATATAACGTCAAAAAGCTCTTAAGAATATTAAATGTTATGGATTTGTTCAGCCTGATTGTCCTATATTCACAAAGCAAGTTTTAAGTGAAACATCAAGCTTATTAAAAAAGCTATAAATTAAAATTTTCAAAGAATAAAACTTAATATTTTTAATGAGCTAGGATACAGGCATAATATTTTTTTTAGGGTAAGTTTTATTAGTGACAAAAAACTTTAATTAGTTTTTAATTAATAAACATTGGAGAAAATTATGAAAAAAATAAAAAATATTTTAGCTTTTATTATACTAGGAGCATATTTAACAGGTTGTAGTGATATAAATTTTATTGGGGCGTCAATCCCAAAAGTTAATTCTGGTATCAATGCCTCATCATACAGTACTTTGGACAATAAAAGCTTTATTCTAAAACATAGCTATAAGCTTGATCCACAAGTTGCTGAAAATATAGCAGGTTATGTTAACTATTATTCTAAAATAAATAATGTTGATTCTAAGCTTGTTTTATCATTAATGGCAAAAGAATCTAGCTTTAGAGCTAATGCAATTTCATCTGCTGGTGCTATAGGTCTTGGACAACTTATGGAAGGAACAGCCAAAGATATGGGAGTTACTGATAGATATGATGCAGAAGAAAATACAAAGGGAACTATCAAATATATTAGCTGGTTATTAAAACGTACTAATGGAGATGTTGACAAAGCCTTGGCATCATATAATATGGGACCTGGAGCAGTTGAACGTATCTCAAAATCAGGTGGTGAACTACCTTCAAGTGTAAAAAAATATGTTTCAGATATAAAGTCTTATTTTGAAGCTTAGAAATAAATAGAGTTTATTTACATTTATTAATAAATTTTTAATAACTAAAGTTAACACATATTACTTAAAATTTGTTAAAATTAGTTTATGAATTTTTATTAAAAATAAATGGAGATGCTGAACATGACAAAATTATTAGACATACTCAATGAATCAATTGAAGTAGCAGAAGATGGACAACATGGCTACAAAACAGCAATGGAGAGCGTTAAAACAGATAGCTTAAAAAAAATGTTTGCTGAATCATCACATCAAAGAGAAAAATTTGTTAGTGAACTAAAAGATAAAGTAAAAACATTAGGTGAAGTATCAACTGAACATGGAAGTATTAAATCAACTATCCATAGAGCATGGATCAACATCAAATCATTAGTTACTAATGCTGATGAAGTTGCAATATTAGTTGAATGTGTAAATGGTGACAAAGTAGCAATTGAAACTTATGAAAGAAATCTTAAAGAAGAATTACCGTCTGATGTAAGATTATTACTTAATGATCAATTAACTAATATAAAAACAGCTTATAGCAAATTACTTCAACTAGAAAACGTTAAAAAATAATCTTAGAAATAAAGTATAAATTTGGGAGCTTGCTTAAAAAGTAGGCTCTTTTTGCTATGTATAAAAAATATTTATGATATTTGTCAATTCATACATAAAAAAATAAATTCGTTATACTCAAGTAAAATTGGTTTGCAGTTTTTTGCAAAGGGTTTTGAGACGTAGATCAAACCGAACAAAGTTTTAATTTTGTAAACCAATTTT
>JACMQJ010000392.1 GCA_014377055.1 Candidatus Sericytochromatia bacterium | reverse complement strand
GATCAAGAAGGAAGATTTATAACAATCAATAACGCCTGTCAAAAAATTTTAGGTTATAAACCAGAAGAGTTAATAGGTGAATCTTTGCTTAAATTTATTCATCCTGATGATAGGACAAAAACATCACAAGAGAGAATGAATGTTATTACAGGCTCTGCAACAAAAAGCTTTGAAAATAGATACATTCGTAAGGATGGTTCTACTGCATATATAATTTGGTCTGCATATTGGTCTATTGATGAAAAAGTAACTTTTGGTATCGCCAAAGATATTACAGAAAAAAAGATTATCGAGGAGCAGTTTTTTAGAGCACAAAGATTAGAAAGCATTGGTACTTTGGCTAGCGGTATTGCTCATAACCTAAATAATTCTATTGCACCAATACTTATTTCTGTCGATATTCTAAAAAATATTTTGTTAGACGAACGAAGCCAAAGAGTTATAGAAAACGTTCGTACTTCAGCTTTACATGCAACTGAAATGGTTAATCAAGTTCTTAATTTTGCTAAAGGAACATTTGGAGTACATAAAAATTTTAACTTAACTTATTTATTGCTAGAAATAGAAAAAGTTATTTTTGATACATTTCCTAAAAACATAAATTCTTACTTTGATATAAAAAAAGATCTATTAAATATAAAAGGTGATAAAAATCAGATTAAACAAGTATTACTCAATGTGTTAATAAATTCAAAATATGCTTTATCTAAGGGAGGTAAAATAACATTGATAGCTAAAAATATCAATATTGAACAATTTGATAATAAAATAAGCTTAACTCTTAAAAAGGGTCTTTATATATTAATTGAGATTTCTGACACTGGAACTGGAATTGCTAAAGAAATTATTGATAAGGTTTTTGATCCTTTTTTTACAACAAAATCTTTTAATGAAGGAACTGGACTTGGATTATCAACATCTATGTCAATTATAAAAAGTCATGATGGTTTTCTTGAGATATATAGTGAGTCTGGTAATGGTACAACAGTAAAAATATATCTTCCTGCTTTGACCAATTCTGAATCTGTGCAATTTTATGAATTTCAAAAAGAAATAACATCAACTAATAAAAATTTATCTTTATCAGTTGATTCTTAAAGAATAATTGAGAGGTTATTTATCCCAAATGCCCAAACATATTATCAATTTGATCATCTAAACCATCATTCTTTAATGGTCCCTGACCTGGTTTCATATCATTTTTACCAATGACACTCCAATCCTTTGCCATTTTATTTATCTCATTAGAAAAATTGTCAACAACGCTATGAACTTCCTCTATTTTAATTAATGGATCGTAATCAATCACTAATAGGGTTTGATCATTAGCTCTAGTAATAAATAAATTACTAGTTGTACCCTGATTAAATAAATATTTAAATGTTTGTCCCATAACTTTTGCTAAACCTCTAGTTGATTCAAAAGAAGCAACTGATAAAGCTGCTATGGAAGATAAATCATAGTTACGTGTATTCTTACCGTTGGTGGCTATTACTTGACCACTATTTTCGACAAGTAGAACTAACATATTTTTTTCATTAAGCGTAATATTTTTGCTTAATTCTTTTTCAATATTTTTTACTTGTTCGATTGTTAAAGATAAGTTTGATAAAACAGGGTTTAACATAGTTTTTACGTTATTAAATTATTTCATTTGCAAATAAATTAACAACGTATTACCTCCTTTTGAGCAAAAATAATGCTTATAAATATTTATAAAAATAACTATTGGTTTAATATCTTATTCCCACAATTATAACAAAAATATAATTTTAAAAACTATCTTTTTATCATAAATCAAGATTAATATTTATTTGGCTATTTAGTTCATCAAATGTAGTCTGCATTTGTTCTTGGACAATTCCTGTTAATTTTGTGACATCTTGATCTGTCATACCAGTTGTAAAAATAGGAGGCAACACCCTTATTTTTAATTTTCCACCAAGCATTAATTTTTTTTCCCAATTCATAAGCTCTTTTAATGATGATGCAACTAATGCAACTACGGGTACTTGTGCTTCAATTGCCATATGAAAAGGTCCTTTTTTAAAAGGTAATAGTTTTTTTTTGCCAAAATTACGAGTTCCTTCAGGAAAAATCCAGACACAAACTTTACGTCTAATAATTTCTTCTACAACATGAGAAAGTGATGTCTTAGCTTTATCAGTTTTACTACGATCAATCATGATGTTACCAGCTGATTTATAGAATAAACCAAAAACAGGTACCCATATTAATTGTTTTTTACCAATTATAACTGTATCGCCTGGATAAATAGCACCAAAAACAGCCATGTCAAAATTACTTTGATGATTAAGAGTATAGATACATGGCTGAGTTGCCTCTATATGCTCAAGACCTTGATACTCAACTTCGACCCTAGCTATTTTAAAAGCAACCTTAGTAAATAATCTAGCGTATTCTTTGCCAAGATTAGTATCTCCCCATCTAAAAATAGATTTAAGTAAACCTAAAAACGCACAAATACACATCCATACACCAAGAAGCACTACACGAATATAAAACATTACAAAATACCTTTAGCACATAGAAAAATAATAGGTTATAATATTATTACATTATGGTAGTAATGAATTTTTAATTTTATTTGATTTGTTGTAAAAAAATTTTTAAAACTTTATAAATCAATTCTCAAGTTTTAGCAATCTTTATTTTTTATAAGTCTTTTTTAATCTTGCGTACACCATATTTTTTAATATATTTTTTTTGAAAGGATATTCACAAATGAATATTTACGTGGGCAATTTACCTGATAATTACACTGAGCAATTACTTAGAGAAAAGTTTGCACAGTTTGGCAAGGTTGCATCTATCAAAATTATTACCGATAGAGAAACTGGGTTATCAAGAGGTTTTGCTTTTATTGAAATGAAAGATAATTATGAAGGTCAATTATCTATTGATACACTTTATAACTGGGAAGAAGATGGAAAAAGAGTAAAAGTTACAAAAGCTAGAGAAAGAGAAGAAAGAAGTGGTGGTTTTAATCCTGGCTTCAACAGAAATAGTGGCGGTGGTGGCGGTGGCTACAACAGAAGCAGTGGCGGCGGCGGAAATGCTGGCGGCAACACTGGGAACAGATGGTAATTTAAAACAAAAAAAAGCTCTGATGTATTTTATCAGAGCTTTTTTTTATGCAAATTATGCACCATTTAGTTAAGCATGATCTATAATTTTAAGTTAATTGTTTAATTTATTAGAGGAAATTTTTTGATAAAAAGACTATTTATTAAAGCTTTAGTTACCAGTGGTATTTTAATTAGTTTTGGTGCCTATCCTACCTATTATGCACAGGCTGACACATACAAACTTGACGCTACTATTAATTCATTACAGAGAAATATAAAAGGTACTAATGAAATAACTTTTTTTAATAATTCAAAAGAAAATATTGATCGATTATTTTTTTCACTTGGGTTAAATAATAGCTATGATACAAAAATGAAAATAACAGAAGCAAGTGATTCTAACAACGTTATTTTACCAAGTAATATTTATCGTTATAAGTATCTTGGTCGAGAAATAGAAGATAAAACTGTTTATCAAGTGAGCTTACCTCAATCATTAAAAGCAGGTGAAAGTATTACTCTAAAGCTAAAATTTGAAGTAAATAATATTAGTAAAATTAATAATATTATTTTTTTGGATGATAGTATTAGTGATATTTATTCAGGTAGTTGGTATCCAAAGGCTCTTAATTATGAGAATGGTTATTGGCGAAAAAGAGATTTTATCTCAAATAATTATGAAGTTGATATTATTGTAGGTGTTGATGAAACCATAGCTTCATCTGGTATAGAGCTTAGTTCAGATAATATAAAAGCAAAAGGTGTTAAAAAGATAACCTATAAAATAAATAATGCAAGAAGTTTTGCTTTAGCATTGAGCCCTTATATAACTCCTGAAACTGAACAAACTAAGGGCGGGACTATTATAAAGGCTTATTATAAAAACAATAAGTCTTCAAAATGGAATAAGGCAATTATTGATGAAACAAAAAATGCTTTAGATTTTTATTATCAAAAATTTGGTACTTATCCATATAAGCAAATAAGTATATTACCTGGTAATAGTACAAGCAAAGGTGGATATACAGATAATAATATTATTGTATTACATGAAACTCTTGATCGGTACAAAAATGAGCAAGAAACAAGAAATTACTTAAAATGGTATTTGGCTTATTATATTGGTCAGCAATACTTTGGTCATTTAACTGGTGAATCTGGTGAATATCCTGAGTGGATTACATCAGGAGCAAGCTTATATATGGCTTCGGCTTATCTTAAAGAAAAAAATATTTCTAATAATTTATACAGCAATTTTATCAATCAATATATTAATGCAGCTAAAGCAAATTTTAATACACAAATAACACAACCTGTTGATGAACTCAAACAATTAAATTTTGACTGGGAAAATATCATTGAAAGAGGTAAATCGGCTCAAATATTTAAAATGCTCGAATATAATATTGGTAGAAAAAACTTACAAGATAGTTTAAAAGAATTAGTAACCAAACATTCTGATGGTTTTATCAATAGTGATTTATTTCAATTAATTCTTGAAGCAAAATCAAATAAAAAACTTGATGGCTTTTTTCAACAATGGGTTAAAGAAAATAAGAAACTTGACTACGCAATTACAAGTATTAAACAGGATAAATCAAATAATAAATATCAAGTAAAATTAACTGTAAAAAGAATTGGTAAAGCAATTATGCCTGTATCTATTGCTTTAACCTTAAAAAGTGGTTCTAAAGTTTTTCAGGTATGGGATGGAGAGAAGCCTGAAGTAGAATTAACCTTTGAATACAACGAGCCAGTTAAAAGTGTACAAATTGATCCTGCACAGACTCTCCCAGATATAGATAGATCAAATAATAAATTAATCGCTCCAAATAATTTTTAATGATGATTTAATTTATTGAATTAAGTAATGTTTTATCAGCCATTTAAAAATGATATATTAGAAGATGTTAAAGATAAAAATTAATCGTCTTATTTGCTAATTTTTTTATCTTACGTTATTTTTTGTTTTTAAGTTAATAGATATTTTAAATTATATAAAACCGAAGCTTTCATTTCTTGAGCCTACTATTGAAAATAATGTCAGAAAAATATACATTTTTAAGTTTTTAAAATGGTTTTTAATTTCTAGTCCTGTTAGTTACCTATTCTACAAAGAAAATGGTATTTCTACCACCGAAATAATGACTTTACATTCTATATACTCCATATCTATGGTAATTTTGGACTTACCTTTAGGCTATGTTGCTGATTTTATTGGTAGAAAAAAAGCTTTAATAATTTCATCAATATTTGCTTTCATTGCCTTTTTTCTTTATTCATTATCCAGTGTTTTTTATGAGTTTGTTGTTGTTCAATTATTTTTAGGTCTAGCTACTAGCCTTGCCTCAAGTACAGACTCAGCCTTATTGTACGATACATTAGATGAATTAAATAAAAATAAGGATTATAAAGAAAATGAAAGAAATATACTATCCATAGAAAGTTTTTCTGAGGCAACAGCTAGTATACTTGGAGGTTTGGTTGCTACGATTAATATGCGTTATAACTTGTATTTTGAAACTTTTTTTATTTTTATTTCGATTATTCT
>JACMQJ010000009.1 GCA_014377055.1 Candidatus Sericytochromatia bacterium | reverse complement strand
TCAACACCATCCAAACTTAATTTTTGTATTAACTGTGGACATGGATTTAATAAAAATGAAAGTTTAAGTTCGTACTCAATAAAAATAACTTCTATTGATAATTCAAATAATAAAACTAAGTTGGTAAAATATCTTTCACAAGTAACATCTATCCATGATTATAAATTATTAACCGATTATTTAAGTAGATTACCTACAATTATAACTTTTTTTATGTATCCATCCGAATTAAATATTTTATTTAAAATGCTAAATAATTATGCGATTTCTTATATTTTAATTGATTCAGAAAGTTTTAGTTTTGAAAAATTTTTCTCATCATTTATTCCTTATGGTTCTCTTAATTTGGGAACAATCCAAGCAGATAAAAGTTATCTTGATCCTGTTATTTCTCATTTGGCTGTTGAAAGTATCCAAAATTCAAGCTCAGATATTTTAAAAAATATTATTAGTAAATGCTTACTTGAGGTCTATAGGATTATTGATCTAGTTAGAAATAGTGAAACGCCATCAAAAATACTTTTTGAAGAAATAGAGAGGGATGTCGAAGAGTTATTAGGTAAGTTTTTATATTTTATAAAAAGAATTGAGCAACTTAACCGATATTTTTCGGATCACAGCCCAGATAAAATTAGTAATGAAATAAATGGTCTAAAAAATAAATTAGAAAAAACCTTAAATAATACAGCTTTAGAGATGTACAAAGAGTCATTAAACCTAAAAGAAAAAGAATATGATGATTTGCTAATTTTGAATAACACAATAGAAACTTTGCAATCACAAATAATTTCAGTAATGACTATTTTTGGTACAATGAGAACAAAAGTAACGTATATTTCAACCTTTGATATTCAAAAAAATAAAGGTGATTTTGCAGAATTAAATCAGTTAAAATCAAACTTAGTTTCAAAATTAAAGGCAATAGAAGAAACTCTATCTATTTAAATTATTTTAACCCTTGTGCTTGTCTTTTTTCGATAAATTGATCCAATTTTTTATTAGTTTCAATATTTAGCTTATTTTTAAAGATAGGAGTAAAGCCTAAAACATAGCCTGTAAAACCTCCTAATGCCATCTTTGACCATGCCCAAAGATCAAAAGAATCAATGTGTTTATAGATTAAACCATCTTTAAATTCAAAATTAGCTTTAACTTTATTATGAACTTCACGACCTGTTTCAGAAAAATTATAGATAGCTTCCCACTCAGCACTACCCTTGTCACCATCAATATGAATATTTTTATACGTGACTTTGATATTTCCTTTACCTACTTCTGATAGCATTCTCCACATATTTTTGGCTCTATCACCTTTTAGTTTACCAAAAGCGGGGTCTTCAAATTCAATATCATCATGATAATATTTGATCATACCCTCAGCATTATTTTTTTGAAAGGCTGTATAAAAACCAGAAATTGCTTTTTTGTTTAATTTATTATTTTTCATTGAATTATCAGAAGATTTTATATTAATATTTTCAGGGTTTTGATTGTCATATTTATTTGAATTTGCGGCACATGAGCTAATTGTTATAGACAAAAATAGAGTAAGAAAAACTTTCAACTTTTTACCACACAAAATTAGATTTATTCAAATAGTTTAGTCTAATTTATTTCTTAAATTAGATATTTTAGACTAAAATATTATATCATTCTTTTAATTTAACATTAATATTTAACTTTATAGATTTAGCCTATTAAAAAACTATCTTAATGTTTGTCTACAATTTTATTTCATTACTATATAATTAATAACATAGAACTAATTTTACTAGATGAGGATTTAAGTAAATGTCTGAACTGGTTATTAATCATATTATTGAAAAGAAATTTATCGAAATAGATAATAGATTAATTAGTTATCAAGAAATAGGAGAGGGTGAATCCATTGTATTAATTCATGGACTTGGGACTTCATCTGATTCTTGGAGTCAAAATATTCTTGAATTAAGTAAATGTGGAAAAGTATATGCTGTTGATATGCCAGGCTTTGGAGAAAGTTGCAACATTGATGAGGTACTATGTTCACAAGAAATTGCCAAAGTAATTTATGATTGGTGTAGAGCCTTAAAAATTAAAAAAGCAACTTTTATTGGTCATTCTTTTGGTGGTGAAGTATGTCTTTGGATAGCCGTTAAACATAAAAAAATTGTTAGAGCTATTGTTCTGGCAGCTTCTACAGGACTTAATGAGCAGTTTTCACTTGTGGAAAGATTTAAAAATTTGATGGTTGATGGATTTAGAGAACCAACATTTTTTATGACAAAACTTTTCAAATCATATTGGAAAGCAGGAGCTAGAAGAATATTATTAACAGCACAAAAAAGTACAAATACTAAAATAACCAAGTTTTTGGCAAAAATAAAAGTTCCTGTATTGGTAGTTTTTGGAACTAAAGATCCTGTGATTATTTATGAAGAAAGCATAGAAACTTTGAAAAAAATTAATGATGTAACCATTGAAGTTATTGATGCAACACATGGAATAATTTTTGAGTCACCTGACCTATTTAATCAAGCTGTATGTAAGTTTTTGCATAGAGTCCATCATGGTATTTAAAATTTGGTTAAAATCGGATTTGTAAAAGATAAATTATGTTATTTACGATAGCTTATTTTCTGAGCTAAGTTTAGACTTCATAACAACCAAAATTCTTTTTAAAATTTGGTTTTCAACACCAGTATATATTTTTGTGCTGGTTTTTACATTAGGTCCATAAGCACATTGCCCCATACATAATACTGATTCTAATTGGATCATATCAGTCGGGTTAGCAAGATCTATTTTAGTTTTAAGTACTTTTTCTAAAACTTCAACTACTCTATCAGAACCATTTTTTCGACACCTAGCAGCTCGGCATATATATAATTTATTATTTGAGTCCTCAGACATTACATTCTTCCATTTTTTTTATCTAACCACATTACTATATTATATATACTAGATATATTTTAAAAATAATTAGATATAGAGAATAAGAATTAATATTTTACGTGGCTTGATTTAAAAAAACTAAGATAAAGAACTCAAAAATTATTTTTTATTTCGGCATCTATCGCTACAATATCTTACCTCATCCCAACATCTTTCCCATTTTTTTCGCCAAGTAAAAGGTCGTTGGCATGATAGACATATCTTTGTTGGTAAGTTTTCTTTTTTTACGTTTTTCATATAAAAATTATATTTTAATGCGTTATAGTCTTTTAATATATTAACAAATATTTTATAACTGTCTAATTATTTACTGATCAAAAATTATATGGTGAAAAAAATATTTTATCTATCAAAATGGTAGACATAAGAGTATACTTAAATTCAAAAAATAAAATTAACTATAATTAATTAGGAATAGAATGTCAAAAAAGAAAGTCGTATGTATAGGGGGCGGAACAGGTCAAGCATCCATACTTTCAGGTCTAAAAAAAATAGAAGGCTTAGATTTAGTATCTATAGTAGGTGTTACTGATAATGGTGGTTATAGTGGTTTAATTAGAGAAGCAATGGGAATACCACAGCCTGGAGATAGCCGTAATTGTATAGGAGCATTATGCGATAGCGAATTATTACAAGCAAAATTGGTAAATTATCGTTTTACTGAAGGTTCTTTGTCTGGAATAAGTCTAGGTAATCTGATAATAGCGGCATTGACTAGAATAACAGGAGATTTTTCACAGGCTATCAAAGAAACAGCAAAACTGGCTGGTGTAGTAGGTAAAGTATTACCCGTTAGTACTCATAGTACTCATATCTGTGCAGAGTTGGTGGACAATACTATTGTACAAGGTGAATGGGAAATAATTAAACGTGAGCCTAGGACAAGAATAAAAAGACTCTTTTTAAAAGATGAAGCTTATGCAACTCAAGAAGTTATTAATGAAATTGAATCTGCTGAATTAATAATCATTTGCCCAGGATCATTATGTACAGCTATAGTTTCAGCTCTACTTGCCAAAGGACTTTCGGAAGCAATAGGAAAATCAAAAGCAAAATTAATCTATATTTGTAATATTATGACTCAAGAAGGTCAAACTGATGACTTTACTGTTAGCGATCATATTAATTTTATTCAAGAATATATTCAGAGAAATATAGATTATGTGATAGTTAATAATAACAATCCTAGTACTGATTTATTGGTTGATTACGAAAAAGAAAACTCTTATCCGATAGTTATAGATGCTCATCTTGATAGAAGTAAAACACAAATTGTTCTTGAGGATTTACTTTTAAATCTTGATTATGAAAGTCTAAAAAAAGAGGAAAGACCAAGAGGCGAAAATATGCACGTTGGTAATCATCTTATTAGGCATGATCCCGAAAAATTAGCCAATATTCTTAATAAATTTTTTGATAAATAATATTTTAAAGCAATTAAAATAAAAGGTTAACAAATAAATGGCGTATAGAGATTTTACGTTAGAAAAAATCAGAAATACTTTTGGCATACAATTTGAAACTAAAAAAATATTTGATAATATTATTTCATTAGAGCCAAGTGATTGGCTAAAAGAAACATTAGAAAGAAGCAAACTATTCTCACTAACAACCGAAAAAATACGTTCTGAAGCAGTTGTTTTTCCTATACTCTCAGAAGTAAAAGGAAAAAATGTTGATTCCATTCAGCTTTTTTCGGGCGAAGTACTTAATGCAGATAAAGAGATGAAACTAATGGGAGAATGTGATTATATCTTTTCAAAAAATAGAGGGATTCCTAGATTGATAGCACCACTCATTTCGGTAATTGAGGCAAAAAAAGCTGATATCGATATAGGTATAGATCAATGTTCAGCTCAAATGGTTGGTATACTTAAGTTTAATGAAACTCATAATGAAACTGTTCCTATTATTTATGGTTGTGTTACAAATTCACAAGAATGGAGATTTTTACGTTTTCAAAATAACACAATCACAATAGATTCTGATACATATTTTATTAAAGAACTAAATACTATATTGGGGATCTTTCAGTTTATTGTTGACTCTTACAGATAATTATTTTACTAGACTTTTTTAAATTTAATTTTGGTTAAAATTGTTGTTATAATCGTTTTAGATATAAGTTTTTGATTTTACTAAGTAAGACAAATTTATATTTTTGATTAAAATAATATTAATTAAATTGGTTAGTTAGATGAATTTAGAAAAATTAGACTTTGATGTAATAATTGTTGGTGCGGGCCCTTCTGGTTCTTCTTTAGCTGCTTTTTTGTCCAAGCAGAATAAAAAAGTTTTGATAGTTGATAAATCTACTTTTCCACGAGATAAAGTTTGTGGTGAATGTATTAGCCCAGGTGCATTAAACATATTAGATGAGCTTGGTATAAAGTCTGAGTTGGACAAACTAAATATAGAAAAAACTAGAGGCGTAACCTTTAAAGCGCCAAACCAAAAAGCAGCAAAAATATATTATCCTAATAATAAATATGGTTATGCTATTTCAAGGCGTAAGCTTGATAAATTAGTTTTAGATATTGCCAATAGTAATAGCAATGTAACTTCAATAGAGAGTTTTAATTTAAAATCTATATCTGTCGAAAAAGAACAGGTTATAATTACAGGAATCAAAAACAATGTGGAGCAAAATTTTACTGCAAAAATGTTAGTTGGTGCTGATGGTCGATATTCTAGTGTTGCCAAAATACTTAATATGTATGATTTACAAGATAAGCATAGCCGCTCTGTATATGTCGCCACATTTGAAGGTATCAAAGATTTAGATGACACGATTAATCTTGAAGTACAAAGCAACAAACTTCAATACTTAATTAGTAAACAAAGTGAAGGGTTAACTTCTGTAGCTGTAGTAATTAATCAGCAAGAAGAGCATCAAAAAATAAATAAAGAATCATTTATCAATATGGTAAAAAAAGCTAATACATTAAACGATAAATTCACTAATTTGACTTTTGAGTCACAGCTAAAAGGGATAAAATTACAATCATATAAGCTAAAAAGTTTGGTATCTGATAGAGTGATGTTTGTAGGTGATGCGGTTGGATTTATTGATCCAATTACAGGTGAAGGTATGTATAGAGCTTTTAAAACAGCTAAGTTAGCCTCAGAAATAATTGAGAAAGCTTTTGCTAAAAATAAATTTTTAAAAAATGATCTAATGGAATATCAAAAAATACTACTAAAAGAATTTTCGGCCATTTATACTTTTATAAAAACAGCAGTTTTTTTAACCACTAGTGAAAATTTAATTAATACATTAATTGGTAATATTGATTCTGCTAGAGAGCTTGTTGAAAAGCTTGTTTCACTACAAGGAGCACTCATACCAGGTAAAGAACTTTTTTCACTTGACACACTTAAATTAAGCTTAAATATTCTAAAATCACCAAATCTTTTTAATGAGTCATACTAAATTTTTAATTAACATATAGAACAAAAATCTAATTAAAATAATTTTGATATAATTAAAATAAATTTTTTAATAACAGATAAAAAGGTATTTTATGAAGCGTGCAGTTTTTTTTGACAGAGATGGAACTATTAATGAAGAAGCAGGATATGTCAAAGATCTTGATAACTTGGTATTAATCAAAGGTGCCGCTCAAGCCATAGAAAAAGTAAGGAAACAAGGCTTTATGGCTATTTTGATTACTAATCAATCCGGTCCAGCTCGAGGATATTATTCAGAGGACTGGGTTAATCAACTCAATAATAGAGTTCAAGATTTATTAATTGCACAAAATACAAAGCTCGATGCTATTTATTATTGCCCTCACTTACCTAACGGAATTGTTCCTAAATATACTAAAGAATGTGACTGTCGTAAGCCAGGCAAAGCTCTATATGTACAAGCAAAAAAAGATTTTGATATAGATTTATCATTATCATATATGGTTGGTGATAAGGCAACAGATGTTGAGGCTGGTCACAATGCTGGTTGCAAAAGTGTTTTACTAAGAACAGGTTACGGTAATCAGGTTTTGGATGGTACTTATCAGACTATTCCAAACGCAGATTTTGTTGCTGACGATATTGTTAAAGCTTGTGATTGGATTATTTCTAACAATTCTTAATAATCCTTTCTATTGAAGTTAAGTCTGTGATTTTATATACTTAATAAGAAATTTATTGAATTTTTATTAAAAAAGTATTTACTAAATCTCTATCTTGTGTTAATATTATCTTAACCAAGAATTATTATCCATTATCCGAATAGGTTAAAGAAAGGTTATTTTCTAATATGAAAAAGACAAGCTTTGTAAAAAAGGCACTCTCACTCTCAGTAGTTTCAGTATTTGTTTCAAGCCTTGTAGCATGTGGAACTCCTAATGCTAGTACTGATTTAAATGTAGATCAAATCAATGCATCTTCTAATAGAGCTGCTAATGCAAAAAAATGGACTATCTTCGTAGACGTTGCTGCTGATAATAATCTTTATCCTTTTGGATTAAAAGATATGAGCGAAATGGCTTATGGACTTAACTCACCAGATGTTAATGTTGTTGTATTATTTGATGGTGCAAAAACAGGCGATTCAGCTGTTTATGAAATCCAACATAGTGCAGTAAAACCTGCTATGAATGCTCCTATTACTTCAAAGAAAATTGCTAATACAGGTTTAATTCCTGCTAGTAATGAAATTGATTCAGGAGATCCAAAAATATTAGCTAATTTCTTAGACTGGGGTACAAAAAATTATCCTGCGGATCATTATGGTGTAATTCTTTGGAATCATGGTAGTGGTATTTTTAGAGGAAAAGAACTATTAAAACCTAAAAATGCAAAAACAACACCATTGATCCATGAAACTGGTTTCTTATGGGACGATCATGGTGGAAATATGGATATTAGAGATTTAGGGCCTATTCTTGCTCCTGCTATCAAAAATACAGGCAAAAAAGCTGAATTTGTTGATTTTGATGCTTGCTTAATGTCACACGTTGAAGCTGCATATCAGCTTAAAGATCTTTCAAACTTTTTAGTTGCTTCAGAAAAAACCGAAGCTGGAGATGGTAATGATTATCTTGGTATAATGCAAGCTGTTAGTGCTAATCCAAACATGACTGGTAGCCAATTTTCTGCAATGATGGTTGATAGCTATGCTAAGTCATATTTACCTGGTGGAAACCAATATACTGGAAGAACAGAAGAATATACTTTAGCTGCTACTGATACAGCTCAAGTTGCTGGTGGATTAACTACAGCAATTAATGCTCTTGCTACCGAATTAACTAAAAATCCTAGCTCTGCTAAAAAAGCATGGCAAGCTGCAACAACTTATGATGGTGATGCAGAACCTAGAGATCTTGGTCATTTCTTAACTCTTCTTGCTAGTGATTCAGGCGTAAGTGCAGCAGCTAAAACTTTAGCTAATAACGCTAACGTAGAACTTAAAAAAGCTGTAATTAGAGAAACACATACTGGCAAAAAGACCAATGCTCTTATTGATTCAACTGGTTTAGTAATTTATTTACCAGGTCCAGGAGATAGCATTAATCCTAAATATTTAAGTACTGCTGAAATTGCTTTTTCTGCTAATCAACCATGGATTGATTTCTTAAAAGCTTTCACAAAAACTGCTAGATAATTAGATAACCAATAATAAACAAAAACCCCTTCTAAATTTATAAATTTAGAAGGGGTTTTTGTTGTCTAAAAATTAGTATTTGTTTTATTATCGAATAAACTAATGTAATTATAATTATATATTTCTTAAAAATTTAGGTTAGAATATTAGACTAAGTCATAAAAATTCATATTATAAAATTATTTGTTTTTGATTTTTCTACATTAGGTAAAAAACTTTATGAAAAAAATACTGGTAGTTGAAGATACTAAATCCGTCAGAGAAGAGATTGTGACAATATTGCAATTTGAAAATTTTGATGTTTTTGAAGCAGAAAATGGTCTTGTTGGTCTTATTCAAGCAAAGAAGATTTTACCGGATCTAATAGTATGTGATGTTTTAATGCCTGAACTCGATGGCTTTGGACTATTAACTTGTTTACGTGATGAAGTTGCTACCTCATCCATACCTTTTATATTTTTGACTGCCAAAGCTGCTAAAGAAGATATGAGAGGTGGTATGGAATTGGGTGCAGATGATTATATCACTAAGCCTTTTAGTCCTGAAGAACTAGTTAATGCAATTAGAGTAAGACTAAATAAAATTGACAATATTAATAGGCAAAATGATATTAAATTTGAAGCTTTATGTGAAAATATTGTCTATTCTATGCCTCATGAGTTTATTACACCATTAACAGCTATATTAGGTTTTTCTGAATTACTTATAGATACCGCCAAAGAGCCAAACGTCACAAAAATTGCCGAGGGTATAAATAATTCAGGTAAAAGATTAGAAAGATTAATACAAAACTTTTTGGTTTATGCACAAATAGAAGTATTAGTTAATAATCCCCAAAAAGTAATCTCAATGCAGAGTGTATCCATCACAAATCCTGAGCATATTATCAAAGATGTTGCATCATTTAAAGCTAAACAGTTAAAAAGAGAAAAAGATATTGTTATAGAAGCTGAAGATGCTGAAGTAAAAATATCAACTGAAAACCTTAGAAAAATTATTGAGGAGCTTGTTGATAATGCTCTCAAATTTTCACCTAAAGAAAGTAAGGTTACAGTTAAAGCAACCAATGACAAAGATTTTTATCAAATACAAATATCTGATCATGGAAGAGGTATGACAGTAGAACAGATTGTTAATATAGGTTCTTATATGCAATTTGATCGTAAGATCTATGAGCAACAAGGAATGGGTTTAGGATTAGTTATTTCCAAAAGACTAATTGAAATTCATGATGGTAGTTTGACAATTGACAGCGAAGTAGATAAAGGTACAACAATCAATATTAAACTAAAATCAAAACCTCTAAACACAAAAAGTAAGAACGATAATTATATTATTGATTATGATCTAGAAATGAGTGAATTAATTCAATAAGATTAAAAAATACTCATAGGAATAAAACTAGATTATTAAATTAAAAACTATTTATAGATATTTAATATCTAATTCTTAAGAAAATCTATATTAATTCATATTTTTCATAGCAGGCTATAATATAGATAGTGTAGAAATATACTTAATTATAGATTAGGAAATGCAATAGTTAAAACCTTATCTTTATAATCCTTGGAGGGATTTTATGGACGAAAAAGAGTTTAAAAATAGTATACCTTGTATAGTTGATAATGGAATAATTTACAATCCCAAAGACATACAGCGGGTTTTGAGGGATTTGGGCCAAGTTAATTATTTTTATCTTATAGATAATGAAACAAAAAGTACTGGAGAAGCTTATGTTGTTAGTGTTTTATCTAATAACTATAGTGCTAATATCATAGCTAATAAACGTATATATTTAAATGTTACAGGCTTTGAATATATGAGTCTAAAAACAGAGGATAATCAAACAAAAATTGATTTAATTGATCAAAATAGAATTATACGTTTGATACCAGTTATGACAGACGAGTTACAAGGTGGAGATATTATAATTAGTCATTCTTCTGATTATTTATCAGAAAGCTATGATGATGAAGAGCTTGCTGAAATTAATGGAGATGATGATTATGACGAAGAGTAAAGTTTAAGATCAAACAACCCCCTATTTGAGTAATTTAGAAGGGGGTTATTCTTTTGAATGAAAATTATGTAACTATAAATAAATAAGCTTTCATTAATATTAAATCTTCTTAGATAATTAGAAACCATTTGCTATAATTTTAATGAAAAAATTTGTATTTGGTACACCAATGAAATCAGAAATTTTAAGACCAATATTTCGTCCAAGAAGACTAAGAAATAATAAAATTATTCGTGAAATGATTAGAGAAAATCATGTTAGAGTCCAAGATTTAATTTATCCTATCTTTATTGTTGAAGGCAATAATGTCAAAGAAGAAATAAGCTCCATGCCGGGCATTTATAGATTATCACTTGACCATGCACTTGAGGAAGTAAATAAAGCCAAAGAATCGGGGATATCTGGAGTTTTATTATTTGGTATACCCAATGAAAAAGATTCTGTAGGAACAGGTGCTTATCATGATGAGGGTATTATTCAAAGATCTGTTAGAGCGATAAAAAAACAAGTAAAAGATATTTTAGTTGTTACTGATATATGTAATTGTGAATACACAGATCATGGACATTGCGGCATTGTTCACAATGGTAATGTACTGAATGATGAAACCCTTGAGCTTTTGGCAAAAACAGCTATTTCACATGCACAAGCTGGTGCAGATATTGTTGCACCATCTGATATGATGGATGGTCGTATAGCATCTATACGACAAGCTTTGGATCAAAATAATTTTTATGACTTACCTATTATGTCATATTCAGCCAAATATTCGTCTGCTTTTTATGGCCCATTTAGAGAAGCAGCACAATCAACACCACAATTTGGCGATAGAAAAAGCTATCAGATGGATTCAGCTAACTCAAGAGAAGCAATACTTGAGATTAGTTTGGATCTTGATGAAGGAGCAGATATTATTATGGTCAAACCTGCAATGGCTTATATGGATATAATTGCTAAAGCAAAGGAAATAAGTGATCGTCCAATAGCAGCTTATAATGTTTCAGGCGAATATTCAATGGTAAAAGCAGCTTCATTTAATGGCTGGATCGATGAAGAAAAAACGGTTATGGAAATAATGACAGGATTAAAAAGAGCAGGAACAGATATAATAATAACTTACCACGCGCTAGATATTGCAAAATGGTTAAAATAGGAAAAATAAATGCCTGAAAATACATGGAATTATATTATAGGTGATATTCATGGGTGCTATGATGAATTAATTCTTTTGGAAAAAAAAATAAAAAATCACGCAAAAAAAAATAATGTTTTACCATATATAATTTCAGTTGGCGACTTAATAGACCGAGGTAACAAATCTGCAGACGTAATAGAACACTTTAGATTAGGTTATAAGAATGGTACACATATTGCCATGATGGGAAATCATGAGTTACTCATGATCGAAGCTTTAGAGGCTTTTGCACCATTCAATTTTGAAAAAGAAAATTGTAATTATCCCACATGGTTTTATAACTATTTTCTTAATTATGAAGAAGGTCGTGGTATGTCAAAATTCCTTACATGGGAAGACTATAAGACGATGACAAAGAGTATTTGGCTTGGTCAAGGTGGATTCACTACACTAGTTAGTTATGGATGCGATCCATATCAGTCTGACTCATGGAATATACCAAGTGAAACTATTTCATATTTAATAAATTTACCTTTTTATCTTGAAAAGGATAATTTTGTGGTTACCCATGCTTTACCTATTCCCAAAGACCTTATTTTTTCTAAAAATATTTTGGAAGGTAAAAAAAATAATAAGTTAGAGATAGATTCACCACAAGAATTAAGAAATTCACTTCATTCTCTGGTTTGGAATAGAGTTATTCCAGAAATAAGAATCCATGAAACTAAAATACATATTTCTGGACATACTCCATTAGCAAAAATAAAAAGAAATAAAAAAGCTGCATCAGTTCAAATTGATACAGCTTGTGTCTTTGGTGGTAAGCTTACTGCGATGTGTGTCGAGAACAATACATATCTGTCCGTAAAAGCTCTTAAAAACTATCTTCAGTAAAGTTACGTCCACCAATTGAATTTTTAGGTTTGCTACCACATGCAGGATTGTCATAGCTAGGAATATTTTTGTGAGTTAATGCTGAATTTTTAATTTTTGCATATTCTTGATTATATTTAGCTGCTACAGATTTTGAGTCAATAATTAAAGTATTTTCATTATTACTATTTTCGGCACTATCTGAATAATTAAATGATCCAGTTATCACTGTTTGGTCATCAATAATAATAACCTTATGATGTAATAATGCTTGATTACCATCTCTTACAAAACTCATACCAGCTTCTTTAAAAGGTCTTATTAATGAGTATTTACCTCTTGATAAGCAATCATCCATAACACCTTCTATTTTTAGACCAGCAGTCTTTTTTGCTAAAACTAAATCTTTAATTGTTGGATCGGTTAACGAAAATGTCATAAAGGTAATACTTTTTTGAGCTTTACTTAGTGCATCAATAACGGCTGCCTTGGTTCCACCTTTTGGCGAAAAATATAATCTAATTTTTGCATCACCAACAGTAACTTGTGGAAATGGTATTTGATGTGGATTTGGGCCTAATAAATTTTGTTCAAACAATCTTTTGAATTCTTCGTTATAATCAGATGCAAGTTGAGTTGATTCGAGTCTTAAAGAATTATTATTATCTCTATAAATAGCGTTTGAAGTTAAATTCATTGAACCAGTCCAAACGGTTTTATTATCAACAATCATAAACTTATTGTGCATAATACCACTTCGATGATCTTCTTTTACTTCAATACCAGCATTTTTTAGATCGGTAATCTGTTTTCTTGGTAAAGTAGCATTCTCTTTATCAGTCATATTATCTGTATCAGTCATGATTCTTATCTTAACACCCCTAGCATGAGCTGCAAGTAAGGCATCAACAGCAGTTTGATTATCAATATCATAAAAAGCACCATCAATAGTA
>JACMQJ010000391.1 GCA_014377055.1 Candidatus Sericytochromatia bacterium | reverse complement strand
TTTTTCACTAGTTTGTGAATCAAGCTTAAAAGTAAGATCTATATCAGAATCATTATATTCCTTATTAATAGATGTTTTTATCTGAATATTATCCAATGAAACATAGTCAGAACTTTGTATCAAAACATCATTCCAAATTCCTCCTGTATTTTTTTCTTGTCCTCTATTAGACCAAGCACCACCAGGTCTTGTATCATGATGATTAAAGACACCTTTGATTAATCTCTTATTTAGTGACCAACTTTTATCTATTTCTTCATTAGGGCTATTAACCATTACAGTTAGGACATTATCACTTTTAAAATTTATTTTATCAGAAATATCAAAAGAAAAATCTTTAAAATATCCTTCATGAAAGCCAATATAAGAACCATTTAGCCAGACATCAGCTGTATAGTCTACACCAATAAATGATAATTTAAGATATTTATTTTTGTTATTAGGAGAAATTAAAAAATGTTTGCGATAAACGGCATATCCAGAAATATCCTTACCTGTAAGATACCAGTTAGAAGGGACTTTAATATCCTCCCATACAGAATCATCAAAATCGGAAAGATAAAAGTTATGTGACTTTAAATTTTGATTGCTAAATTTCCAAGTTCCTGAAAGTGATCTAATCTTTGTTTGGTCATTATTTTTTTGATAAATTTGTTTATTAATAGTGCATGAAAATATAAAAATTGAGGTAAATATAACAAAAGCTTTAAGTATTAATGTATTAGATATCAAATTTTAGGTTTCTTTTATTTTTTAAATCTTAGATTTTTTAATTTGTACCATAATTTTATCTTTTAGTTATTAAATTTATATTAATATATTTAATAATATATAAAATAAATTATTAAATAATTAAGTCTATTACAGAAAAAATATAATTTATGCAACAATTAAAAAGAGACTTTACCTATTACTATAAAATCAAATAAACTTCATGAATCCAATTGATAAAAATGATGAAAAATTAAACGTTATATCTGAGATGAATCTTTTTAATAAAGAGATGAATCAGATTATAAATTATAAAATACTTGATGATATTACACATGCAGTCTACTTTATAGATAATAATTGGAGTTATATCTATCTAAATAAAGCGGCCGAAAAATTAATGGGAAAATCAGCAAAAGATCTTATTGGTCAAGATATTTTACAAAGAAACCCTTATATGATTAATACAAAATTTTATTCTGAGCTTAATCGAGCAATCAATGAAAAAAAGTCTGTTTTTTTTGAAGATTTTTATGAGCCATTAGATACATATTATGAAGTCCATGCTTATCCATATCTTAACAATTTAGCTGTATATTTTTGTGATATTACAAAAGATAAAGAACTTGCCAAGCAAAATAAAAGCTATTCAGAAAAGCTAAATTCAACTTTAAACACTTTAAAAAATGTCATGGATTACTCTCTTGATATTATATGCACTATTAATAAGGAAGGTATCTTTTTAACTATTAATAATGCTTGTCAAAAGATTTTAGGATATAAGCCTGAAGAATTAGTTAGTGAAAAATTGAGTAGGTTTATTCATCCAGATGATCTAAAAAAGACAGTGAATGAGAGAGGAAATGTTTTGGATGGTGCAGCCACTAAAAATTTTGAAAATAGATATATTTGTAAAGATGGATCTATTGTACATCTAATCTGGTCATCTTATTGGTCAAATGAACAACAAATTGTTTTTGCTATTGGTAAAGATATAACTGAAAAAAAACAAGCTGAAGAAGAGTTATTGCGAAAAGAATCTTTTTATCGGCTTCTTATTGAAAATAGCACTGATATTTTAATTTTAGTTAATAAGAATAAAATACGAACTTATATTAGTCAATCAATTAAGACAGTTTTAGGATATGAACAAGATGAATTTTTATTATTAGATATGGATACTCTAATACATCCTGACGATCTTGAAGCTTCAATGGAATCTTTTGAAAGAATTATTAAAAATCCAAACATTATCTCAAAAGCACAATTTCGTATGAAGCATAAAAATGGCGAATGGAGATTTATGGAAGGTGAAAACAAAAATATGCTTGATCATCCTGACATAAAATCAATAGTAGTTACTCGCAGAGATGTAACTGCTAGTAAGCAAAAAGAAGAAAAGATAAGATCCCAAGCATCACTTTTGGATAAAGCAAAAGATGCAATTATGGTTTATGATCTTGATTGGAATATAACTTTTTGGAATAACAGTGCTGAAAAACTTTATGGATGGAAAAAAGAAGAAATATTAGGTAAAAATGCTAATATTTTATACAAGAACAAGGATGATATTATTGAGGTTTCTAATTCTCTCTTAAAGACTGGTGAGTATAGTAAAGAGACTATTAAAATAACTAGATATAGTCGTGAAATTACTGTTGATAGTAATAAAACACTTGTTTATGATGATGAAAACAAACCTGAATCTATTTTGGTTATTAATACAGATATTACTGATAAAAAAGAGCTAGAAAGCCAGTTTTTTAGATCCCAAAGACTGGACAGCCTTGGTACTCTTGCTAGTGGTATTGCTCATGATTTAAATAATGCTCTTACTCCAATATTGATGGCTGTTGAAATACTAAAAATAAGGTTAAATGATGAAAAAAGCTTAAGGATTTTAGAAAATGTAAATTCGTCAACTTTACACGCTGCTGAAATGGTTAAACAGGTTCTTACATTTGCCAAAGGCTCTCAAGGATATAGTGAAGTTTTTAAATTGAGCATCTTATTAAAAGAACTTGAAAAAATAATATTTGACACTTTTCCTAAAAATATCAAGATCAAATTTGATATAAAAGATGACCTTTGGAACATAAAGGCAGATGCAACTCAAATCCACCAAGTTATAATGAATCTTTGTGTTAATTCAAAAGATGCTCTTCCAAATGGTGGAACCATAAAAGTAAAGTCAGAAAATATAGTAATTGATGAACATTATGCAAAAATACATCTTGAGTTTAAAACTGGTTTATATGTTTTAATTGAGGTTTCTGATTCAGGAATAGGAATACCTAAAGAAATTATCAATAAAATTTTTGACCCATTTTTTACAACAAAACCTATTGGTAAAGGTACTGGGCTTGGTCTGTCTACCTCATCATCAATTATAAAAAGTCATAATGGTCTTATTAACATATACAGTGAGCCAGGTAATGGAACTAAAATAAAAGTGTATCTTCCTGCATTACTTACAAATAAATTTGAAGAAATTAGTGAAAAAAAGAATCTTCTATTAAGAGGTAAAAATGAGCTTATTTTAGTTATTGACGACGACATTTCAATACTAAATCTTACAGAAGAAACCCTAAACTCATTTGGATACCGAGTTATTACTGCTGGTGATGGAACTGAAGGAATATCAGAATATATAAAAAATATATCTGATATTAAATTAGTAATAACTGATATGGTTATGCCTTATATGGATGGTTTGGCTACTATTAGAGCATTGTTAAGAATAAATCCAAACCTAAAAATAATTGCAGCCAGTGGTCTTGATGCAAATGGTAGAATGGCAGAAGCTCTCGAATTAAAAATATCTAATTTCTTAGTGAAACCTTATACAACAGAAAGATTATTAAAATATATTCGAGAAGCAATTGAAAAAGTTTAAATATTATTCTATTTTTGTGATATTATTCTATCACATCCTAAATCCTATAGCTTCTTTGTAATAATAAATTGAGAATATAATAACAATGGCATTTTATTTCACTAAATTTGAAAACAGAGTACCTCCTCAACCTTTAAAAAATTCATTAACTAAAGAACTTTTGTGGCAGTTTTTGGCTGTAACTAATCTCGTATTTGGGGCTTGGTATATCTTATGGAGATGGACTAGTTCTATTAATTATAACTCCCTAACTTTTTCTATAATACTTTTGTTAGCTGAAACTTTTTCTTTTATAGGTTTAATCTTATTCACCATTAATTTATGGAAAGTGCAGGATTATGAACAAAAGCTAGCTCCAAAAACATTTAGTGAATGTATTAATAATCCTGATGAGGCAGATACAAGACCTTTAAGTGTTGATGTTTTTATTGCAACATATAGTGAGGATATAGAGCTAGTTAGACTTAGTATCATTGATGCCAAAAATATAAGATACCCTCATGATATTAATTTAATTGTTCACATTCTTGATGATGGTAGAAGACCTGAAATGAAAAGAGTGGCTCACGAAGAAGGCGTTAATTATATTACACGTAACAACAATATTGGTTTTAAAGCTGGAAATCTTAGAAATGCAATGGAAAAAACTTATGGTGATTTTATAGTTATCTGTGATGCTGATACAAGACCATTTCCGACAATGTTAGAAGATACACTTGGATATTTTAGAGATCATCAAGTAGCATGGGTACAAACTCCACAATGGTTTTATGATTTGCCCGAAGGTAAAAATTTAAAAAATATAATGAAAAAATATCTGAGTTTACCTGGATATATGATAGGGAACATTATTGAAAAAGTATTTGGTGAAATTGTCATAGGTAAAGATCCATTTGTTAACGATGCTCAAATGTTTTATGATTTAATCCAGAGAAGAAGAAATTGGGCAAATGCGGCGTTTTGTTCTGGTGCAGGATCAATACATCGTAGAGAAGCTGTCATGGAGGCTGCTTTAAAAAGTTATTCAGATGTCATAAGTAAGTTTGTTGAACGTGAAACCAAAGATGTTGATGAGAGCTTAAAACAAGATTTATCCGATATTATGACTCGTGAAATGTCAATGGAAACAGAGTTTACACCATATATGTTTCATGTTTCTGAGGATATATATACTTCAATATTATTACATTCAGACAGAGATAGAAAGTGGAAATCTGTTTTTCATCCTGTGATTGAATCAAAGATGCTTTCACCTCAAGATTTGTACAGTTGGGCTGTACAGCGTTTTAAATATGCAGGTGGTACATTAGATATTGCTTTTAATGATAATCCTATATTTAGAGAAGGTTTGACTCCATCACAGAGATTAATGTATGCAACAACTATCTGGTCTTATTTTGGCTGCATCTGGAATTTTGTATTTTTGGTTTCACCATTAGCTTTTTTCTTTTTTGGTATTTCACCTGTTTCGGCATATACAACTGATTTTTTTCTTCATATCACACCTTTTCTTATTTTAAATGAATTAGCTTTTATGGTTGGAACTTGGGGAATAAGTACTTTTAAAGGAAAAACATCTTATCTCTCATTTTTCCCTATCAATCTTAGGGCCTTGTTGACAGTAATTAGACGAGAAAAAATAAAGTTTCCTGTAACTCCCAAAGATAGACAAGAAGGTAATTTCTTTCATCTTGTTATTCCACAATTTTCCATTATGGTCTTAACGATAATTGGTATTATTTATACTTTATTAGCCAACTTATGGGGTTATAAAGATAATATGAGTGGTCTAGTTGCCAACAGTTTATGGGGTATTAATAATATAGTTGCTATGTCTGGAATAGTATTTGCTGCTTTTTGGAAACCTGACGAAGAATAATTGTAATAGTAGTTGTGATAAATAGTTGTAATAAAGAAAAAGGTCAAAATGTCATTTAAGGAAGATTTATTAAAAGCTAGAGGTCATTTAGTAATAATTATAGCAATTATTACTTCACTGGCAATTATTTTACGTTTAGAAAAATATTCTACCAAAAATTTAGCCGTAAATAATGAACAAAAACAATCTGTAAAAAAAAGCTATTCAATACCTGTAGTTAAACATTCACTTTTAACTAAGCAAGAACAAGAATATGCTCAAATTGCTTGGAAATATTTTGAGAATAATTATAATACAGAAACAGGTATGGTCAATTCAGTTGATAAATATACAGCCTCAACAATTTGGGACACATCATCTTATTTGATGGCTCTTATCTCTGCAAGAAGGCTTAATATCATATCTTCTGAAAAATTTGATGCTAGGATGTCAAAAATACTTATAACTTTATCATCATTACCACTTTTTGATAATGAATTACCAAATAAATCATACAATACTAGTTAT
>JACMQJ010000060.1 GCA_014377055.1 Candidatus Sericytochromatia bacterium | reverse complement strand
TTCTTTACCAATAACAATATTTTTACCAATATTTAAACCGCTCATTTAATTATTCTCCAAAACAAAACTGACTTCACTAATACATAACTAATATATATGATAATTCCAATTAAACTTGTCTTTTTTTTCACCAGATTGAATGGCAGTAATTTCATCATACATTCTTTGTGACAAATCATCTATTTTAACGTTATTGATAGTAGCTAAACCCGAACAAAGTTTTAATTTTATAAACCAATTTTGAACAAGTATACATATCATATCTATTTGATTAATTAGAGCAAAACTTTTATAAAAAAGTAAGATTTATTCTCTATGTTTTAATACTTTATATTGTTCATGTATATATCTATAGTATAATATAATAATATAGTTATATACATTTTATAAATTTTATGAAACAAATAAGGTTATTTAAAGCAGATTTTTTTAAAACTCTCTCAAACCCAATAAGAATCGCTATTATTGACTCTCTAAGAAATGGTGAGCTTGGAGTAAATGATTTAGCGGCAGTAGTTGAAGCAGATCAGGCATATATATCACAACAGCTATCGATATTAAAAGCAAAAAATTTAGTTAAATTTAGAAAAGAAGGTAATTTTGTTTATTACTCTATTACTGACCAAGATATATTTATTTTACTTGATGAAGCTTTAAGAATAGCAAAAAAACAACTTACGACTCTTCAAGATTCATTAAAGTAGTAATATGTTAAAAAAACAATTAAATAATTCTATTTTAAGTCTTAAAAATAATCTTCTTTCGGCTATAGCTGTTTTTTTGGTAGCCATTCCTCTTTGTTTGGGAGTTGCTAATGCTTCAGGAGCACCTTTGATCTCAGGTTTGATAGCAGGTATTATTGGTGGAATAATTGTCGGATTTTTCAGTCCTTCTTCACTAAGTGTCAGTGGACCTGCTGCTGGATTAACTATTGTTGTTTTTGAATCAATTAAAAGTTTTGGTAATTTTAATAGCTTCCTTTTAGCATTGTTATTTGCAGGATTAATTCAAATAATATTAGGTATTGTTAGAGCTGGAGGAATTGCCGATTATCTACCTTCATCAGTAATTGACGGAATGCTAGTTTCTATTGGTCTTATTTTAATAATAAAAGAGTTTCCATTGTTAATAGGAATGGTCGACAATACAAAAAATACTGGTTCAGCAATAATAGGAATATTTTCATTGATAATATTGTTTAGTTGGGAAAAATTATCTTATCAAAAACTAAAAATTATACCTAGCTCATTACTAGTAATAGCTGTTAGCATTTTCATTAATTCGATTATTTATAAAAGTTATTTTCCGCAACTAATTTTAGATAAAAATTTACTAATAAATTTACCTTTACATTATAAAATTTCTAGTTTTTTTACTACTCCAAATTTTTCTGAAGTATTTAATATCCATATTTATAAAACAGCTATAGTTATAGCTCTGATAGCATCTGTCGAATCATTGTTATCTCTTGAAGCAATGGAAAAAATAGACCCTTTTAAAAGAAGAGTTTCAGCAAATAAAGAATTAATTGCTCAAGGAATTGGTAACTTTTTGTCAGGATTGTTAGGAGGGCTACCTATAACATCAGTTATAGTCAGAGGTAGTGTAAATGTGTCTGCTGGTGCAACTAATAAGTTATCAGCAATAATTCATGGATTTTTATTACTTTTTGCAGTTTTATTTATACCGCTTATTATTAATTTTATACCTTTGTCATCATTGGCTGCTATATTAATTTTTACAGGCTTTCATCTTGCTGCACCTAATATTTTTATAAAAAATTATTTAAGAGGAAAAGAAAAATTTCTTCCTTTTATATTCACTATAATCTTAATTCTCTTTACGGATTTACTTCAAGGAGTAATAGGAGGCATAATCGTTTGTACACTTTATACTTTAAAAAAATATTATGATAAAAAAGTTTATAAAATAATAGATAAAGACAATCAAAAAATTATTCTTTTAGAAAGAAATATTACCTTTTTTCATAAAAAACAAATAATAGATGTTTTAAATAATTTACCTGAAAATATTAATCTAACAATTGATGGTTCACAAAATGAATATATACATTATGATGTTATTGAAATTATACAAGACTTCCAATTTAATGCTATTTACAAAAATATAAAACTAACTGTTATAGGCTTAAAAAATAAATTTAATTGATTTCACTCCACGACAAAAAGTATAGATAAATATTTTTTGCTAAAAAGTATTTAAAATAAAAATTTACGACTGTTCAATTAGCAATATTTATGTAAATTTCGATATTTTTTTGAAACTTCATAAAAATGTAATCCACTAAACTCTTCTGTTTTTTTGGCTCTTAACAATGCCTTAGTTCTCTCAGGCATTGGTATTAATGTCGGCTCTAGACTTCTAGTAATAGTTTTTTGCTTATACTTGATCATTAATTTATTAAAGTCTTCAGGTATATTAAACCTTTTTCTATCTAAAATATCTTTGATTACTTTTACAGTATTTTCAGGAAATTCTCTCATTACTTTTTTAAAAGGTAATGAGGATATAGTATCGGATTTTAAATATTCATTGACACATTTTTTATAACCAGGAATTTCTTTAAAATTTTCATTCCTAAATATTTCTTTAAAGACACCATACCAAGGTAAAAAATTAAGTCCTTCAATTACATCGTAAACAATGCCTACTTCTTCAAGCTCCATTAGATTTATAGGTAAATCTATCGAGGGAATAGATGGATGAGAACCGTATTTTTCTCTAAATATCTTAGCAATAGTTTTGCCTGTATTTTTATCTTTTTTTTGAAAGTATCTATAATGATAAAACTCGTGTAATTTTTCAGTTATTTCATCACCACTTACAATTATTTCATCACTGCCAAAAAACTCAACAAAATCTTGATACTCAAGCTCTTGAATTTTATAAGATGATTCTATCTTATTTTTGTTATCAGTAAAAGCAGAATGAGGATAGTCAAGTTCAAATTGGGCTAATATACTATATATTTGATCATTTGAATCAATATTTATTTTACAAAGTGTATTAGTAAAAAAGTAAGTGTTTGTATCAAATGGTATTAGTCTAGCAAGAACATATTCCCCAATATCAATATTTTGATCAGTGCTATCTTTTTTTACACAATACTTTTGATTATTAATCAGGTTTAAAAGCACATACTCTTCACCATTATCTTTTTTTACTTTAAAAATACTTAAAACATAGTTTTTAAAATTTTCAACAAAAAATTTTTCGTCTTCAGACAAATCTTTTTCTAAATATAGATCTATAGCTGTTTTACTTTCATCATAACTGTTTTCAAATAAATACCATTCTCTAAAATATATGTCATTTTGACTTATATTTTCTTTTTCTGCCTCTTTTTTGATCTCTTTATTTAAAATTATATTGTTAACAGATAAGTTAAAGAAGTTATCTCTCACTTTTAATCCATTATCTAAATCAAGCATTAATCTCTCCACAAGTATTCTATATCACCATCTATAATAGTAGAATATTATTATTATTATTTAGTTGTGTTCTCTTTATTTATTTGTTAAGATAGGTTTAAGATTAGAATAATAATTTATTATCAGATGTTTTTTGGATGAATATTTATGAAAGTTAATTACAAGTTTAAAAGTCTATGTTTAAGTTTTTTTGTTACTTCGACACTTATTAGTTCATGTAGCACACCAAATAATACAAATAACT
>JACMQJ010000390.1 GCA_014377055.1 Candidatus Sericytochromatia bacterium | reverse complement strand
GGAGTAGAAACAAAAGAAGAACTTGATTATTGTATTTCTAAAGAAACTGATTATGTTCAAGGTTTTTACTTTTCTAAACCAACTCTTATCCCTATTGAATCTTTAAAAGGTTAGATATATGACAAGTAGAGAACAAAATAATTTTGAAGGCTTTAAAATTATTTTAAAAGATACTATAAATAAGGAAGAAAAGAAGATACTTAATCTAGGTAATACCAATAAACAAGTTAATGATCAAGAATTAAATGTTTGTATACAACGGAGAGAACAGTTTTTTACTTTTTGTACTGGTTCTAATGTACATATTGAAAAAATAAATGAATATAAAGGTAATGAGAAATATATTGATGATGTTCAAAAGAACTTTTATTTAACAATAGATACTCTAAAGAAAGAAGCCTTAAAAATTATGGCTAAAAATCAAAAATTATGGTTTTCCAAACTTTTTGATCATAATTTTGATTTACTTAAAGCTCTATTAAGAAGCTTAATGATTGGTGAAACACCTAATGAGCTATTAAATATTGAGCGAATAGTTCAAGAAGTTGAGCTAATCAAACATAATCAAAAAAAAACTTAAAAATTGTAAGTTAAAAACTCTTGTTGCAAAAAACTATTTATTTGTTCAAGATTCATGTATCTAACTTCACTTGGTTTATGATTTTTGTAATTTGTTGAATCATCATAGATACTTAGAACATATTTATCTTTAGATAAATTATTTGTACTTGGTGAAAAAGTAATATAGACTCCGTTATTTAAGTGGGTTACAGCATTAGGACAGACGTATTTATTATTGTATCGTTCTTTTTTCATTTTTTATAATTGTTACTTAATATTTATACATGTAACTATACTATACTTTACGTTATGTTGCAAAGTTTTATTAAGTAAAGAGGTATATTAAAAAAGAGGGAAAGTATTATCCTTCTTTTTTATATTTAAAATGATTAGTGGTTATGTCCACCAGCACCATGAATATGTCCATGCTCTAATTCTTCTGCAGTAGCTTCTCTTATATCAACTATTTTGATATTAAATTTTAATTTTTCTCCAGCTAATGGGTGATTTAAGTCCATAATAACTGTTTTTTCTAATATTTCATGCACTACAGCAGGAATATAATTATCATCTTCATCCATCAAAGCCAATTGCATTCCTTCTTCTAATTCGGTATCTTCTGGAAAAGCAGTTAAAGGAACTTCTTGTAATGCTTCTTCATCAAACTCACCGTAAGCATCTTCTGGTTCTACTTCGACAACTTTTTCATCGCCAACCTTCATACCTGTTAAAGCTTTTTCTAAGCCAGGAACAATATTCCCATGACCATATAAAAAGTATAAAGGTTCATCACCTTCTGAGGAATCTGCAACACTACCATCACTTAAATAAAGTGTATAATCTATGCCTACAGCTTTATTTTCGTCAACAATCATTTTTAATCCGTCCTTATATAATTCTTATAATATTTAAATAACTTAAAATAACGTTTTTAAATTATACTACTTAAGCTAATCATTGTTAAACAATTTGCTTCAATTACTGATATATTTATATCTAAACGTGAAGACTGATCAGTTTTTTATTAATTTTGAGTTAGGAGTCGTAATTATGGACGAAAAAAATAAAACACAAGATAACCAGGCACTTAGTATTGATGATATGATGCTTTTAAAAAATCTAAAGTCCTCTATTACCAGTGTAGTTGATGAAAATAAAAATCAAACAAACAATCAATTACCTGCCACTGAGCCTACTCCAACTCCAGAAAATAAAATGATGAATAAAAATACTAATTTAGAAAATCATGAAAATGTTAATGAAGAAAAACCTGCTCCAAATGATGAAAGATTGAGAGTTGAGCAAATTAATTCTCAAGAAGGTCGTGTTATGGAAGGTATACCAGCTATAAGTGCCGTGACATCCATCAGACCAATCCAAGCCAAATCTGATCCAGTTAATTTTGCTGATGCACTTGAACAATGGAGATACATGAGTGAGAAGTATCGAAATAAAAGATTGGCAAAAGAAAAAAATGGTTCAGAATTTCAAGATGATGTTAACAGTCAATCAAAAGTGTTAAAAAATTCACCTAATAACTCAATCCCTAATAACCCAGATTTATTAACTATAAACAAATTTCAAAATAATTATGAGTATGATACAGTCCAATTATCGCCACCACATAATAATTTAGAACAAAATCCAACCTATAAACCACATCTAGCTAAGCCAAATCAAATTATGTCAGATAAAAAGGTAGATGAGAAAGACAAAAAACATGACTTTAGAGATAAAATTATTCAAAGCTTAATTCAAAGATTGTCAAATGCCAATATTGAGGTTGATCCAGCCTTACTTGAAGAGGGTGAAACTAATGAAATTGAGCCTAGTGGTGATATATTAAAAGTTTCTGATGTAATGACAAAAAATGTTGTATCTGTAATAGATTCAATGACAATTGAGCAAGTTGCAAGTATTTTTAATAAAAGAAGAATAACTGGTGTTCCTGTCATTAATTATCATAGTAAGCAACCTATTGGTATTATTTCAATGTCAGATATTATTTCTCATATATTCGATGATGGACTTGTTTCTACTTTCCCAATAGAAGGTAATAATATGTTCCAACAAGATACATTAGCAATATTAGACAAGCCAATCAGTGAATTAATGCACACAGAAATAATTGAAACCTCTATAGATACTACAGTTAAAGATGCTTGTAATCTAATGATAGAAAATGATATTCATAGAGTTTTGGTGACACAAAATAATAAAGTAAAAGGTATATTTACTTCATTTGATGCTGTAAGAATTTTGGCAAAGTTTGATGTTAAAATTAATTAGTATTTAACTTAAATTATAGTTTAGACTTTTATTATTAACAGAGGTTTTTTATACAGTGAAAATTCTTAAACTATTAACTTTAGGTATTATTTTATTAACTCAAAATATTAATTTTGCTGTTGCTAAACCTTCAAAAGATCATAAAATAAGGTTTATTGCTGTAGGAGATACTGGTACTGGTGGAGATATACAGTATGCCGTAGCTAAGGCTATTAAAGAAAAATGTGCAAAAGACGGATGTGATTTTGCTCTAATTTTAGGTGATAATATTTATAATGATGGTGTTAAAGATGTTAATGATCCCCAATTTATCAGCAAATTTGAAAAACCATATAAAGATCTTGACTTTAAATTTTACCTTACTTTAGGTAATCATGATTATCGAGGAAATGTTCAGGCTGAAATTGACTATAGCAAAAAAAGTAAAAAATGGGTCATGCCTGCTAGAGTATACAATTTTAATAAAGGTAATATAGATTTTTTTTCAATAGATACAAACGACCCAACTACAGCTCAAGCCAATAGAGTATCAGAAGATGTGAGTAAATCAAAAGCTAAATGGAAGGTTGTCTTTGGGCATCATCCACGTTATACAAATGGTGTTTACAAAAATGCTACAGGTAATTTGGCTATGTTAATTGATAAAGCTACATGTAACAAAGCTGATATTTATTTGTGTGGACATGAGCATACAAAACAACATTTAAAAAAAGTTTGTAATGTTGATTATTTAGTTGTAGGAACAGGTGCAGGCTTAAGAAAAGTTGGAGTTGCCTCAAACTCTTTATTTGCAAAGTCATCTTATGGTTTTTCATGGTTTGAAGTTGATGAAAAAAATATGCGTTTTCAGCTTTTGGATGATAAGGGAAAAGTAGAATACGAATACACCAGAAAAAAATAATTTTTTATCATTACTAAAAATTAATGTTAGCAAGTCAAATCTTTGCTAAAATATAACCTTGTAAACTATTTTAATAAAGAAGACAAAAATGGGATTTTTAGATTTTCTCTCAAAAAAACAGGTAAAAGAGCCTGAAATTAATTATGAAGCTATTATTGCTAACTGCTGGAATATTTTTAGACAAGGTTTAAAACACCCAAATCCAGCGATAAGAAGAACTGTAGAACAGTCTGTATGGAATATTGATACACCAGAAGGAAAAAGGTTTTTTGCTACAGGTATGCAAGAACCTGATATAAACAATAAAATATTTTGTTTAGAAAAACTTTATGAAAGAGGGGGATGGCGACTCTCAGAAAATCTGATAAAAATAGCTCTTGATGACGACCAAGATATTAGTCTTGAGCAAAGAGAAGAGATAATCTATTTTCTTGGCGTTTTTAGTGATTCCAATTCAGCTGATTTTTTATTAGCAGGACTTAAGCACAAAGAATTAAGGTTAAGGATAGCTATTTTATTTGCTATATCTGGGGTTAAAGGCTCACAATCTATAGCACAAATTGAGGAACACTTAAAAACTGTAACAGATGACTTTGAAAAATTTGCTTGTGGTATTGCTCTCTATCAATTTAATAAAAATGAAGGTAAAAATATTGTTGATGAGTTTTTTTCTAATACAAATGAGCCAAAAATAGAGTATTTGCAAAAATTAAAATTTATTGATTTTAATAAAGCTCAAATTTATTTTAATCAATTTTCAAAGAGTAATGATGAAGTAAAAAAGACTATTATCAGAATGATCGAGGATAATAGAGGAATTGATCTAATAAAATTATTTTTGCATGATAGCTCTAATGATGTTGCTAATACTGCCATCAATCAAGTTATACAAATAGGTTCAAGATCGACTATTGACATTATTAAGCAATTAAAAAATAATCCAGCCTTAGAAAAAAATGTTAAATATGCTTTAGCTGCATTTAGTGATAAAGAAGCTATCAAAGAGCTTGAAGATAAAGTTAAAAATAGTAGTCTTGAATTTGATACCCTTGAAGATTTACAAGTTTTAGGTTTGATTAATGATCAAAATGTATCAGAGATTTTGGATAAAATATTAATTTCCATTGATAATATTGATAATTGCTCCGATCAACAACTAGAAAAAATAAAAGTAGCTATTCAAATCTTAATAAAATTTGGCAAAATGAGTTCAATTATAATTATCGATAAATATTGTTCGCTAAAATACCTTGAAAATGAAGATATAAAAAGATGGGAGTTAAGCTGTAATTCTGCAGCCGCAATCTTATGTACAGCTGAAAGAAATACAACATATTATACTTTAAGAAAAAAAGTACAAGATGAGCAACAACAATAAATTAAAATCATAAATTATGTTTTGGACTAATGAAAAAATTTGAATAGATATAAAAATTTAGAAGATATAACCTTTGTTTCATTTGACCTAGAAACAACAGGACTCTTTCCTATTACTTGCAAAATAATTGAGATAGGGGCAATTAAGTTTAATTTGTCAGGTGAGATAGCAAGATTTGAAACTCTTGTAAACCCAAATGCTCCAATTAGTATCGAATCATACAATGTTCATCAAATTGATTATGATATGATCAAAGATAAGCCCTCTATTGAAGAAGTTTTACCTGATTTTATTAACTTTATTGATGATTGTGTAGTTATTGCTCATAACTCTATTTTTGATGTTAGTTTTATATCTTATTGCCTTATGAAACAAAATAGTCCTTTTCCTGATAATATAGTTTTAGATACTAGGCTTTTAGCCAAAAATTTAGTCAAAGACTCACCAAATTACAAATTAAAAACCTTGACAGAATATTTTGGCTTTGAGGGACTTACCTATCATAGAGCCATTAATGATGCCGAATATTGTATGAAAGTATTTTTAGAAATAATTAAGCTATTTAATGATAATACAATTATGCTCGATGAAGTAATGAAATATGATACCCCCATTGGATTTGATATTATAACTAAAGAGCATGAAAAAATAGATATTCCTGAATATTATTTATGGGTTAAAGATGCGATTATCAATAATCAAAAGGTTAAAATAACTTACAAAAAAGTAGATGGTGAAATATCTGAGCGTGAAATAACACCAATAAATCTTCTTAAATTAAAGAATAAAATTTATTTGGAGGCTTTTTGTCATCTTAGAGGTGAAAAAAGAAATTTTAAGCTTAGTAAAATACTTAAAATTATCTACACTATTTAATTATTATCGTATTTAAAATTTGATTTATGCGACATTTAGCGTTATAATTTAAGCGTATGTCGCATAAAGAGGTATTAATTATGTCATTGTTAAGTATAGACAATATACTTGGTGGTAAAGAAGTTCTTGGCACAACATTAAACAACAGAATGGATTTTTTTCAACTAAGTGTCACAGGTATACCTAGAGATTCTTTAGATTATTTTGCTGACTATATTGATTTTTCAAAAAAAGATATTGAAAAAATATTTCCTGTTAGTTTGAGAACATTACAAAGATACAAAAACTCTAATAAACTTTTAGATTCTACAATATCTGAACATTTACTTAAATTAGCTGAATTGGTTACAAAAGGTGTAAATGTCTTTGGTGAAAAAAACAAATTTGTTATTTGGCTTAATCATCCTAATCTTGCTCTATCCAATAAAAAGCCTTTTGAATTACTCGAAAACCAATATGGTATAGAGATGGTTTTTGATGAATTGGGAAGAATTGAATATGGTGTTTATTCTTAAAGTTATGGTTTATTAATAGTGAAATTATATAGAATCGCCAAAGAACAACATATCAGAGATCTTACAGGTACAGGAGCAAGATTATATGGTGGTAGATGGAATCATAAGGGTATATCACTATTATATACCTCAGAGAGTAGAAGTCTTGCTACTCTTGAGCTATTAGTACACACAAGCCCTGCATTAATTCCTAATGACTTAAGTATTTTAGAGATTGAAATACCTGATACAATTAAAATAGATAATGTTGATATAAATTCTTTACCTAAAGATTGGCGTAACTATACATCACCATTGGCACTAGCTGATATTGGATCACAATGGGTTCAGTCTAATT